>CAZYEI010000038.1:0-12535 GCA_964646425.1 uncultured Eubacteriales bacterium
AGAATATTGTGATAATTTAGGTTTTATTGAAGTTGAAACTCCAGTATTGCAACCAATTCAAGGAGGA
Organism: uncultured Eubacteriales bacterium; assembly: GCA_964646425.1. Classification (GTDB taxonomy): domain Bacteria; phylum Bacillota_I; class Bacilli_A; order RFN20; family JAISJY01; genus CAZYEI01. The sequence goes on from CAZYEI010000038.1 coordinate 68, forward strand.
GCAACAGCAAGACCTTTTGTTACTCGTCACAATGCTTTAGATAGAGATTTTTATCTTAGAATTGCAACTGAATTGCCTTTAAAAAGATTAATTGTTGGTGGCTTAGAAAAAGTTTATGAAATTGGTCGTTTATTTAGAAACGAAGGTATGGATTTAACTCACAATCCAGAGTTTACAACAATTGAATTATATGAAGCTTATGGTGATTTAGCATCAATGATGAAAATTACTGAAGGAATGGTTAGACATACTGCCGAAAAAGTAGCTGGAAAAACTGAGTTTATTAATATTTTTAATCCTGAGGGGGGAAAGATTGATATTTCTAAACCATTTAAAAAAGTAACAATGTGTGAAATGATTAAACAAGAAACTGGTGTTGATTTTAAGGAAAATGTCTTTACTTTAGAAGAAGCTACTGAAATTGCTAAACAACATGGTGTTGAAGTTGAAAAGCATTTTACGGTTGGACATATTATTAATGCATTCTTTGAAAAGTTTTGCGAAGATAAATTAATTCAACCAACATTCTTATGCGGACATCCAGTAGAGATTTCACCATTAACAAAAAAGGATCCTGAAGATCCTAGATTTGTTCAAAGATTTGAATTGTTTATTGGTGGCCATGAATTTGCCAATGCTTATACTGAATTAAATGATCCAATTGATCAAAAGAATAGATTCTTAGATCAATTAAAAGAAAGAGATGCTGGTAATGATGAAGCCAACGAAATGGATGTTGACTTTGTTGAAGCTCTAGAATATGGTATGCCTCCTTGTGGCGGCGTAGGTATGGGAATTGATAGATTGGTGATGTTCTTAACTGAACAAGTTTCAATTAGAGAAGTATTATTATTCCCGACAATGAAACCTGTTGAATAAAAAATATACTTTATGTTGCAATAGCTGCAGTAATATTTTCTTTTGGCAACTAATATATTAATAAGTATGATAAGATAATTTTAAAACTGTAAAGTATTGTTTGCTTTACAGTTTTTGTTTAATTATTAAAAAATTATATTCTTAAATAGTTTTTTGTTTTCCTAAATTATGATAAAATAATATTGAAAGTGAGTGAGATAAATGAATAATAAAAGTAAAATGATATCTTTGTTATTACTTTTTTCGTTTGTTAGTGGCTGTAGCAGTGCAACTTCTTTATATAGTGATATTTCGGATTTACGTGGTTTTATTTTTACTTTAAACAATAAAGATAATGAAATATCTTATGAAAATTATCAAAATAATGAAAATATTTATTTAATGATAAACATGAATTATGCAACTGATAAAAATTTGGATAATTTTATTATATTTAATGGACTAAGTGAACTGCCAAATATTGCATACACCCATCACTATAATTTAGAAAATAATAATTATAATATGATGACTTCTAATTATATCGAGATTCAAACTAATATTCTAACTTCTTCATTTGAAATTTTAGAAAATAATTTTCATTTTATTTCGCAAGATGATAATAAATATATAATTAATGATAAATATGAATATTCACGTATTTTTAATAATAATGAAATAAAAATAAAATTAAATGATACTAAATCAAAATCGATTAGAGGAGAAGAATGTAAATACGGAGTAAGTATTTCTTTAAATGTTCGCAAAATTGATGTTTTAAAGAAAATGCAAATTTTTGAATATCGGGATGAAAAAATGTTGCGTATGAGTACTATTGATTCCTATAAAGAGAGTTTTAATTTAATAAATGAAACTGAATATTATTATATAAAAAGTACATTTACAGATGATAATGGGAATGATTATGTAGTTGATTCGGAATTTTATACTGATGATTTATTAAATTATGAAACTTTATTTGTAAATGAATTTGGTTATATAGATAGAAATGAAAGGTATATGAATATATATAGACAGGTATTTTAAAGATGATTGATACTATATTATTTGATTTGGATGGGACATTACTTCCAATGAATCAAGATTTATTTATAAAATATTATGGACAAGCATTAATGGAAAAGTGTTATCCATTGTTTAAAGAAAAAACAAAAGAAGTCATTTACACATTAATTAATGGTATTAATGCAATGGTAGCGAATGATGGTAGTAAAAGTAATGAAACTGTTTTTTGGGATTACTTTTTATCTAAAGTTAAAATTGAAAGAAATTATATTGAACCATTGTTGCTTGATTTTTATAATAATGAATTTATAGCAATTATGAAAGCTTGTCATCCAAATCCTTTAGCAAAAGAAGTTATAGAAATATTAAAGGAAAAAGGTTATAAAGTAGTTTTAACTACAAATCCGTTTTTTCCTAAAATTGCAACATGGAATCGAGTTAAATGGGCTGGACTCAATCCAAATGATTTTGAACTAATTACCGTTTTTGAAAATTCAAGTTTTTGTAAGCCTAATCTAGAATACTATCAAGAAGTCTTGAGAAAGATAAATAAAAAACCTCAAAATTGTCTTATGGTTGGAAACGATGTATTAGAAGATGGCATTATTCAAGAACTTAAAATCCCATGTTATTTAATTAAAGACTGTTTGATTAATGCCCGAAATTTAAAGATTACTGCAAAATATTTGGGTAGTTTTGATGATTTTGTAAAATTTGTTGCAGATTTGCCATATATTAAATAAAAGGATTGAAGATTATGACAAAAAACGATGTATTAAAAGAGAAAAAAATTCTTGTTATTGGAAGTCCTGGAAGTGGTAAAAGTTATTTTTCTCGTCAGCTATCAATTATTACGGGGATAAAAGCTTATCATTTAGATTTATATTATTGGCATGAAGGTTGGATTTCTACTCCTCATGAGGAATTTGATCAAATAATTAATGATATTATGCAAAAAGATGAGTGGATTATTGATGGAAATTATCAGAGAACGCTAGAAATGAGGCTTGCTAAATGTGAAGTGGTTTTCTTTTTAGATTTACCGACAAGAGTTTGTATAAAAGCAGAAAGAAAAAGACGTGGAGTAGTTCGCTCGGATTTTCCAAGTTTTTTAAACGAAGGAGAAGATCCAAAATTCGTTAAATATATCAAAGAATTTCCTAAATTAAATAAACCAGATATTTTAGAAGCTTTAAGTAAACATAATAATATCAAAGTTATAACAATAAAATCGAGAAGACATATGAATAAATACTTAAAAATTCTAGGCAACTAGAATTTTTTTGTATTTGTATTTCTTCGATAAAAATTTTATGAAACAAATATAACAAATTACATATACTAAATTAAGTAAAAGAAATAATTTTTTACTAATAAAACAAAATATGGCTTTAAATCAAGAAAAATGCTTGCAAATCAAAAAAGAATATGCTATGATTCTAGAAACCATAATTGATTATGGTGAAAAGTTATTTTATGTAAAGGAGGAATAAAAATGAAAACAAAAAGAAATAACTTGTTGTTCGGTTTGTTTGCAACGGCTTTACTAGTTGTTGGTTGTACAGATAACAATACTAATAGTAATAAAAATAGTTCTTCAAGTAGTGGAGATGCAACAGTATCGACAAATAGTGCTTCCACAGGTGGAGTAAATAAAGGTGACACATATACTTATCATAGTTATACAACTACATCACCTTCAAACTGGAATGAATTAACATACAAAGATGAAAATGATACACAAATTATGGATTATATTGGTAGTTCATTCTTTGTTTATGATTTCAAATTTGATGAAGATGGAGAAATTGTTTCAGGCGAATTTGAAATGAAATATTCTGCAGCTACAAAGTTAGAAGATGTTACTACAGATTACGCAGGTAAAGATAATTGGGGAATTCCTGCAAATGCCAAAAGTTCACGTGCCTATAAGATTACTTTAAGAGATGACTTGAAATGGGATGATGGAACTTCAATTGCTGCTTCTGATTTTGTTTATTCAATGCAAGAACAATTAAATCCATTGTTCTTTAACTATCGTGCAGATTCTTATTATAAAGGTTCTACTATAATCCACAATGCTCAAGGTTATTTAAAACAAAAATCAATTGCCGATGAAGTTGTTGGAAATTTATTTGATTCATTATCTGAAGCAATGAATGTATATGATGAAATATATTTAGATTATGATGCTATTACAGATGCTTTAAATGAATGGTTTGATTATGAAGATATTACATATGAGCAATTTGAAGCTGCTGGCTATCTTGATTATTACTTTGCTTTATATGAAGGAGAAGGCGAAAATAGAAAACCTGTCCAAGCAACAAATCCAGATGGAACATTAGCTTATTATCCTAAAACTGATGATGATGGAAATTATATTACAGATGATGATGGGAATTATGTAGATGATTTAGAATCACCTGTTCCATTATCATTCTTCAGTAAATATGATGTAAGAGAAAATGAAAATAAAAAAATTAAAGTTACTCAAGCAATGATTGATGATTATAATTCAATGGATATGTGGAATCCTAGTGCAGATGAAGAAATGATTGGTTTAACAATTATCAAGGATTATGAATTCCCAGAAGTTTCTTGGAATGACGTTGGTTTCTTTGTTGGAGATAACGAAAACGAATTTGTTATTATCTTAGATAAGCCACTTCAATTATTAAAAGAAGATGGATCTTTGAGTTATAAAGCTGCATATAGCATGGCAAGCTTACCATTGGTAAAGAGAGATTTATATGAATCTTGTAAGCAAGAACCACAAGCTGGTTCATCATTATGGACTTCGAATTACAATAGTAGTGTTGAAACAACTGCTTCATGGGGACCATATAAATTGACAGAATTCCAAGCTGGAAAAGCTTATGCATTAGAAAGAAATCCATATTGGTATGGTTATAATATGGATTTATATAAAGGACAATACCAAACAACAAATATTGAAGTTGAAACAATAAAAGAATGGAGTACTGCATGGTTAGCATTCCAAAAAGGAGAATTAACTTTGATTGGTATGGATGTTTCAATTTCACAAGAATATAAAAATAGTTCAAGAGCTATCTTCACACCAGATGATTATGTAGGTTCATTACAACTTCAATCAAGTTATGAAGCATTGGCAGCTCGTGAAAGTGATAACGTTAATAAAACAATTTTATCTTACCCTGAATTTAGAAAGGCTATTTCATTAGCTGTTAATAGAACAGAATACAACAATAGCTGTACAACATCATCTCTTCCAGGATTAGGATTATTTAATTCAATGCACTATTATGATGTTGAAAATGGTGGAGTTTATCGTAATACTGATTATGCAAAAGAAGTATTATGCGAAGTTTATGGAATTGATGTTAGTCAATATGGTTCTTTAGACGAAGCTGTTGAATCAATTACAGGTTATGACTTAAAACAAGCAAAAGAACTTGTAACAGAAGCTTATAATAAAGCTTTGGCAGATGGCGAAATTGATGCTGATGATAAAGTAGTAATAACTTTCGGTAGTGGTGCAGATAATGAATCCGTAAGAAGAGTCTTTAATTTCTTAACTACAACACTAACAGAAATGGTTAAAGGAACACCATTAGAAGGTAGATTAGAAACAACTTTTGAAGACCATCAAACTAAATGGGCTGATGATTTTAGAGCTGGTGGCTATGATATTTGTCTAGGTGGTTGGACTGGAGCTGCTTGGGATCCAGGATATTTCTTACTTGCATATATAAGTGATGATTATATGTATTCTACTGGTTGGGATACAAGTAATCATAATGTTACATTTACTATGCCTGAATTAGCTGATGCTGATTATGCTGGCGAAGGTGTCGAAGAAACAATGAGTATCCTAGAATGGTGGGATTGCTTAAATGGTCAATCAGGTGCAAAATATGATTGGTCTGAAGGTGCAATTCCTAATGATGCAAGACTTGCTTTAATTGCAAGACTTGAAAAAGAAATTTTATTACAATACTATACAGTACCTGTTTCTTATTCATTCGGAGCACGATTATTGTCTTATCAAGTTGAATATATCACTACAGAGTATAATACATTTATGGCTTATGGTGGTATTAGATATATGACATATAACTTTACTGATGCTCAATGGAGTGCATATCTTGCTAATAATAATTTAGACTATAAACTTTAATAGTTTGCATATGGCATAATAATTTATGTGGGGCAATGATTAGCTCATTGTCCCACATTTAGTATTTAATAATATAAAGGAGGAAAGACGTATGTACATGTTAAAATATGTATTAAAAAGGCTTGGGCTTATGCTGATGACTTTTTCTATTATTATTGTTATATGTTTCGTTTTAATTAAATTATTACCAATTGTTATTAATGTTAGCATTGGTCAAGATAAGGAAATTATAGAGGCCCAACTTCAAGCAAGAGGTTACTACGATCCGATTCCTATTCAATTTTTTAATTATATAAAAAGAATTATTACTGCAGGAGATTTTGGCGTAGGTGTAAATATCCCAGATTTTAGAAATAAACCTGTTTGGGATGCATTTGTTGATCGATTACCTCCAACAGTTTTAATTAATGTTTATTCGACTTTAATTGCCGTACCAATAGGTATTGTTCTTGGAATATATGCTGCTTTAAAAAAGAATAAATGGCAAGATCATGTAATAAGTACTGGAGTAATGATAGTTATTTCTGTACCAAGTTTTATCTATGCTTTTTTAATACAATATATTTTATGTTTTAAATTAGATTGGTTACCTTTAACAATGAATAAAGGTTATGATTATTTTTCGTGGAGTATGTTTAAATCAATGTTACCTGCAGTAATTAGTTTATGTTTTGGTTCAATTGCTGGTTATGCTAGAGGTACTAGGGCTGAATTAACTGAAGTATTAACAAGTGAATATATGCTACTTGCTCGTACTAAGGGGTTAACAAAAAGACAAGCTACAACAAGACATGCATTAAGAAATGCTATGGTTCCAATTTTTCCATCAATTGTGGGAGAATTTGTTGCAGTTTTAAGTGGTTCGTTAATTATTGAAAGTATATTTTCAGTTCCTGGCGTAGGAGGATTATATCTTGATTCAATTACATATCAAGATTATGATTTCTTTATGGTTTTATCTGCGTTCTATATTTTTGTTGGCTTAGCAGCAGGTATTGTAATTGACTTGAGTTATGGATTTATCGATCCACGTATTAGAATGGGGGCAAAGTAATATGGAAAAATTAAATGATAATATTTATGATTTACCACAAGAAAAATTTGTCTTTGCTAATACTGATAAAAAGATTCATGACAAAGAATTAGTAACAAAACCAATAAGTTATTTTAGAGATGCATGGAATAGATTTAAGAAAAATAAAGGTTCAATATTTGCAGCTATTGTTATCATTATTTTAGTTTTATATGCAATTCTTGTTCCAATTTTTTCACAATACACAGTATCTTATAAAGATACATATTTTGTAAATACTAGACCAAAAGTTCAATTATTTGCTGATCTTGGGTGGAACTTTTTAGATGGTTGTGAAGAAAAAGAATCACAAAACGAACAAACATTTTTACTTTATTATTCAATGGGAGTTGAAACAGGTCATAATGCTTTAAAAAATCAAGATTATGAATTGGTAATTGCTAAAGATCCGATTGGTAGAGATGTAAATACATATAATTATCGTTTAGATTATTATCAAATAAATGGCGTGGTCTTTCAACAAGTATCTAAGGAAGAATATATTGCAATTCAAGAATATCAAGATAAACATAATGTTCAAATAATTTATCCTACAACTGATAAATCTGCTAGACCTAGTGCGACTCAAGATAAAGAGAATGCTAATTATTGGTTTAAAACAAAGCAAAAAGCTGGAAAAACAGTTGCCAATGTAAAATATGATGATGCAGGAAATCCAGTTTTTACAAATATTTATAAAGAATTTTCTCAAGGAAATGATGATTACATAAGTAAAATGCGTGTTGAAGGAGAAAATGTTTACGAATATGATTATAGTTATAAAATTCAAAATGGTAATTTTTATGAAATTCGTGTAAATTACTATGAATATTATTGCTATATGCATCAAGAAATTTTAAAAGACGGAATTGCTAAACCAAATTTCATTTTTGGAACTAATGCATCAGGTCAAGATTTATTTACTTGTCTAGCAAGTGGAGCAAGATTTTCATTTATTTTTGCAATAGTTGTAGCTATAGTCAATTTATTTGTTGGTGCAATTTATGGAGCGATTGAAGGTTATTATGGAGGTAAAATTGATTTAATCATGGAAAGAATTGTAGATATCTTATCTGCTGTTCCATTTATGATTGTAATTACTTTACTTAAATATCATATGGATAAATCAACCGGACAAGTTCTAATTTTATTTATTGCTTTCTTTTTAACTGGTTGGATTGGAATGGCTGGAAGAACAAGAATGCAATTCTATCGTTTTAAAAATCAAGAATATGTACTTGCTGCTAGAACATTAGGCGCAAGTGATAAACGTATTATGTTTAAACATATTTTCCCTAATTCATTAGGAACATTAATTACTGGCTGTGTATTAATTATTCCTAGTATGATTTTCTCTGAAACAAGTTTAAGTTATTTAGGAATTATTAATTTAAATGATGGTAAAAGAACAAGTGTTGGAACATTACTTGCTAATGGAAAAAGTGCATTAATAAGTGATCCACATATTATTGTTTTCCCTGCAATTTTTATTAGTTTATTGATGCTAAGTTTTAATTTATTTGGTAATGGCTTACGTGATGCCTTTAACCCATCTTTAAGAGGAAGTGAGGATTAATTTATGGAAAAGAAATTAGAAGTAAAAAATTTACAAATATCCTTTCGTACTCAAGGTGGTATTTTAAAAGCAGTTAGAGACATTTCTTTTGATTTATACAAAGGCGAAACATTAGCAATTGTGGGAGAATCTGGTTCTGGTAAATCAGTTACAAGTAAAGCAATCATAGGAATTTTATCGAATAATTCAGTTGTTGAAGGTGGCGAAATTCTTTATGATGGTCAAGATTTATTAAAAATCAGTGAAGAAAATTTTCACAAAATTCGTGGCGATAAAATTTCAATGATTTTCCAAGATCCGCTTTCAAGTTTAAATCCGATTATGCGAGTTGGAAAACAATTAACTGAAGCAATGATATTAAATGGAAAAGCTCGTCAAAAAAATGCTAGAAATGATTTCAATAACTACCTAAAATTATTAAATCATTTTATTGATTTAGTAAAACCTGAAAGTGTTGATAATAATAAATTGCAATGTAAAACATTTGATAATTTTTGTATTTCAAGTACTAAATTGGAATTGGCATATAACAATGCTCAAGCAGAGGCTGTATCATTAAAATCAAATATTGAAAATGTTCTTTTCTTAATTGATAAAAGACAAAAAGTTGATTATTTAAAAGAAGCTAAAAGAATTATTAAACTTTTGCCTAAAACAATTCATGATTATGTAGTTGATAATAGTGCAATGAATTATATTGAAAAACTTGATGAAATAGTTAAAGGTGGAAAGACTACAAATTTAGCAGTAGATAATTTTGTAATTATTTTAAAAGAAATCTACAATTTACTTGAAGAAGGTATTGCTAGAAAAGCACCAAACTTCTTTAGATTAGGTTATTATATAATGAAAAATCCAAGTGCTAATGTCAAAGAACTTGGTGATGTAGAAAAGATTGATGCTTGTACAAGAGAATTCTTGGATAATGATTTTATGATTAACTTTATTGAACTAGCATCATTTGGAATGCGTTTATCTTATTGCAATTCTATTGATAAGAAAAAAGCATTATTAGCACATAAAGACGCCTATATTAATTTCTTTGCTCAAGAAAATTTAAATAAAAAAGAAGCATTTAAAATGGCAAAAAAACTTTCTAATGAAGTTAAAAATGCCATTAACTATCTTGATATTGAGAAAAAAGGAATTGAATATTCATTTGAATCTACGATAACTCATGATTTGAATACATATTTTAATGGGCTTGTTAATAATCCTAAAATGCAATCTAAATATGATAGACAAATTGCTAAATATAATAAGATTGTTAATGCTGGTAAAAATCCTACATGGAAAGTTAATCCTGCAGTTATTGTTGATTTAGAATTAGCAAGAACTAATTTAAACAAATTAATTGCAAATTTATTTGCAAGTTATGAAAGAGATGTTAAAAATTTCGATAAATTTGATGCTAAAGAAGCTACAATAAAATTAATTGATTATTTTAAAGAATTAGCTTCAAGAGTAGTGTATAAGATTACCCCTAAATTAGCTAAAGCAAAAGCATTAGATTTAATGAAAGAAGTTGGTATTCCAGAACCTGCTATTAGATTTAAGCAATATCCATTTGAATTTTCTGGTGGTATGCGTCAACGTATAGTTATTGCTATTGCTTTATCGGCAAATCCTGATATCCTAATTTGTGATGAGCCAACAACGGCATTGGATGTTACAATTCAATCACAAATATTAGAATTGATTAATAAAATTAAAAAAGAAAGAAACTTATCAGTTATTTTTATTACTCATGATTTAGGTGTTGTAGCAAATATGGCAGATAGAATTGCTGTAATGTATGCTGGTAAAATAGTAGAATATGGAACTTCAGATGATGTTTTCTATGATCCTAAACATCCTTATACATGGGCATTATTAAGTAGTATGCCTGATTTAGATACAAAAGAAAAATTAGATGCTATTCCTGGAACACCACCAAATATGATTTATCCACCAAAAGGTGATGCATTTGCTGAAAGAAATAAATATGCTTTAGAAATAGATTATGAAATGCAACCTCCAATGTTTAAAGTTAATGATACACATTATGCGGCAACATGGTTATTGCACCCTAATGCACCTAAAGTAAATCCACCAAAGATTATTACTGATCGTATTGAGAGAATGAAAAGGAGGACACAATAATGAATGATAATAAAAAAGTACTCCTTAAAGTAGAACACCTTGAACAATATTTTAAGTTAGGAAAAAGAAGTTTAAAAGCAGTTGATGATTTAAATTTTGAAATTTGTAAAGGTGAAGTTTTTGGTTTAGTTGGAGAATCTGGATGTGGTAAAACTACAACAGGACGCTCAATTATTAGATTATATGATATTACCGGAGGCTCAATTTATTTTGATGGCGAAAGAATTTGTGCTGGTACAAGAACATATAAAGAAGCAATTGAAGTTGCTAAAAATAATTACAGCAAAAAAATAAAAGAATTAAATGAAGAAAAATGTTCACCAGAACAATTTAAAATTAAAAAATCAGAATATGATGCTGAATTAATTAAAATAGTAAAAGAAAACACTGAATTAATTAAAAAGGCAAAATATGATCATAAAAATTGTAATAAGAAATTTGCTAAATATCAAATGTCAAAGGTTACAGCTAAATATCAAGATTTATTAGCAAAGTCTTCAAATGAAGAAGAAAAAGCTAAATTAGAAATTGAATATAAAAAAGAATTAAAACTTGCTAAAAAAGATCGCATTATGAATAAAATGCAAATGATTTTCCAAGATCCAATTGCTTCATTAGATCCTCGTATGACAGTATATGATATCATTGCAGAAGGACTAATAATTAGGGGAATTAAAGATAAGGATTTCATAACTAAAGAAGTATATCGTGTTTTGGAATTAGTTGGATTAGTTCCAGAACATGCTTCTCGTTATCCTCATGAATTCTCTGGTGGTCAAAGACAAAGAATTGGTATTGCTAGAGCAATCATTTTAAATCCTGAATTAATTATTGCTGATGAACCTATCTCTGCGCTTGATGTTTCTATTCAAGCACAAGTTATTAATTTATTAAATGAATTAAGAGAAAAAATGGGCTTAACAATTTTATTTATTGCTCACGACTTATCAGTTGTTAAATACTTTGCTGATCGTATTGCAGTTATGTATTTTGGAAAAATTGTTGAATTGGCAGATTCAGATGAATTGTTTACTCACCCATTGCATCCTTATACAAAATCATTATTATCAGCGATTCCATTACCTGATCCTCATTATGAAAAAAATAGAAAGAGAATTACCTATAATCCATTAGCAGATCATGATTATTCGAATGAAGAACCAACAATGAGAGAAGTTTCACCTGGACATTTTATCTATTGTAATAGTGATGAATTTGAAAAATATCTTGGAGAGCTAAATAATAAATAATGAAAAAATATAAAGGTTATTTAACTTGTTTATTAATTGGTCTAGTAATGGCTATTGCTATAATGCTTTCAAAAAATATTTTTGCTAAAAGCGATTTAGTGACAATTATGCACATTTTAACAGATGCATTTTTTGTACCTGGTGTATTATTGGTTTGCTTTGGTTTGTTAATATTAGCAAGCAATGGTGGCACATTTGACATGTTATCTTATGGTGTTTTGACATTATTTAATCTTTTTAGAAAAGATATGAGTAAAATGAAACATAAAACATTTTATGATTATCGAACTGCAAAACATGAAAAAGATCGTTCATTTTTATATATTGTTTTAGTTGGAATTTTTTATATTCTAATATCAATGATATTTTTGTTAATTTATAT
>CAZYEI010000039.1:0-11901 GCA_964646425.1 uncultured Eubacteriales bacterium
CCATATACTGGAAGAGTTGATAGAAATGGATATAAATATTATTCAGATAGATTAAATTGTGAGAATTGTCCTGATATTGAAAGATGTTGTAAATCACAAGGATATAGAGTAATAAGAAGACATATAAAAGAAGAATTAAATGAGAATGCTAGAGAACGAAGATTATCTGAACGTGGTAAAGAATTATATAAATTAAGGAAAGAAAAAATAGAAAGAAGTTTTGCAGATAGCAAACAAAATCATGGATATAGATATGCTATGTATAAAGGAATTGAGAAAAATCAAAATTATACGTGGCTGATTTGTGCTGCGCAAAATATGAAAAACATAGTAACAAAGATAACAAAAAGCAGGAAGAAACACCCTACTTTTGAGTTCAATTTATTAAATTTCATTAAAAATATTTTTATAAATATAAATTTATTAAATTTTTCTAGAATATAGCTAAACCCCAGAAAAAATTCTGGGGTTTGTCAATACTCTGAGCATGGAATTATAATATAATTCCATGCTTTCCTGATTTCTTATGAACCAACTTTTATTCAGCGATAAATTTTTTAATTGCTTCATAATCATCAATAGAAAATTCTGTGTTTGTACCCGATTCCATTGTCTTTACACAAATAACTCCTTTTTCCAATTCATCCTCTCCGAGAATGATTACATAAGGAATATTCATTTTGTTAGCGTAAGACAAACTTTTTTTGAGTTTCTTGACATTCTTGTCTACTTCAACTCTTAAACCTACATCTCTCAAAGCAGATGCAAACTTAAATGATTTGAAAGTAGTTCCAAAAGGAATGACAAAAATATCAACTGTTGAAGTTTTCTTGCCTGAATATTTCATTGAGAGTATCTCATAAATAACATCCAAACCAAAAGACATTCCGACTGCAGGATATTCATTTCCATCATCAACAAAAGTAGTAATGATTTTATCATATCTACCACCACCACCAATGCTAATACTGAAATCTTGATCTGCAATTTTTCTATCTTTAAGGAAAACTTCCCACACCGTACCTGTGTAAACATCAATCCCTCTTGCCAGATAAGGTGCGAATCTCATACGAGTTAATGCTTCTGTGCCTTCAAGATATTGGTAAAGCTCATCAATCTCTACCAATCCTTCTTCGATAAATGTCGAATTAGAATCAGCAAGTTTTTCTTTCAAACTTGCATAATCCAAACTGAAATAATTCATCAGTTCTTCAACCTGTTCAGTACTGATATTAAGCTTTTCAAACTCTTCAATCAATTCAGCACGAGTTAGTTTTGCAAATTTGTCGATAAGCATAATACACTTTCTGATTTTATCTTCAGAAATGTTTCCTAAAACAGAAACAATAATGCCAGTCAAAAGCTTTCTGTTGTTGAATTCGATTTCAATATCCAATCCCAACTTTTTATAAGCTTCATTTGTCATCATCATGTATTCTGCTTCAGCCATCATACTCTTGACACCTACAACATCAACATCGCATTGAGTAAACTCTCTGTTTCTGCCAAGTTTTACAGGTCCATCTCTATAAACTCTGCCAATTTCATATCTTTTGAATGGAAGAGTAATGTTTGGATTAGAGCTAACAAGTTTTGAAAATGTAATCGTTAAATCATATCTCAGTCCGAGTTTTCTCTTACCTTGATCACTTAACTTATACATTTCATTTAAAATGTCAGCTCCTTCTGCATACTTAGAAGATAACAGGTCATACATACAAATTATTGGAGTTTCAATTGGAGCAAATCCATACTTTACAAAAGTGGATTGCAGTATTGCTTTTATCTCTTCTCTAATAATTTGTTTTTCAGGTAAATAGTCATAAGTTCCTTTGATATTTTCAAAGTTCTTGCCCATAGTTGTAAAATCTCCTTTTAGTTATTTTAGGAATGAAATTGAATCTTCCTAATTGTTAAAATTACTGCATATTAATTATATCATTCTTCCCATATTATGTCAATATTTTATGCTTTTCAAATAAATTTAATTAAAGTCTTATATATGAATCGATTATCTCTTATGTAATGATTTTCTTTCTTTTTCTATATTTTTATGATTTAGTATCTTAATATCTATGTTACTATTTAAATTAATCTTTGCATATCCACCTATTGGAAATGTTATAGTAGGAGTAGTATGTCCAAAATCTGCATTAATAACAACTGGAATATTTCTTAATTCTTTCTTGTTACTAAGCATTATTTTCCAAGCTTCAATTCCTACATTGCATTCTTTTTCTGCCCTTCCAATAATAACTCCATTTAATTTCTTTCCTTTTAATGAATGTAATAGTGATTGAAAGTTTCTATCAAATTCTCTTATAAAGTCCTTTCCCGCAATTCCATCATCTTCTATAAATAAAATAATGTTATCAATATCTGGCATATATTCCGTTCCTTGCAGTAAATTTAATGTACATAGGTTACCACCGATAATAGTTCCTTCTCCAACGCCTTCATTAATTATAATCATCCCATCATTTTTTATAAATATTCTTTCTTCTTGATTTTTAGCCCATCCATCATCACTCCACTCGTTTGATGGGAAAATGTGTACATCATCATTGTTCATTAACATTTTCGTAAAATATTCTATTGTATAATCTAATCCATAACGCATTGCAAAACTTGAAAAATGAGGTCCGGAATAAGTAACTACACCAGTCTTTTGAAAAATACTATTAGCTAATGCAGTAATATCTGAATATCCACATAAAATTTTAGGATTGTCTCTTATCAAATCATAATTAATATAATCTAGCAATTGATTAGAATTAAAGCCTCCAATCGCCGTCAATATGCATTTTACATTTTTATCTTTGAAAGCATCTTCTAAATCATTTATTCTATCTTCAATATTAGCTGATTTTGAATAATCATTTTCTTTGTTATATACATTCTTTCCAAATGAAACTTTGAATCCTATATTTTCTAACTTATTAACAGCTTCTTTTATTATATCTTGATTAAAAATTCCTAAACTTCTTGCTGGAGCTATTACTCTTATTTCATCTCCTACTTTTAATTTATCTGGTATTATTATGTTTTTCATTAGTTGTTTTCTCCTTTCATATAAGAAATTTATTATTTATAAAGGTTCCTTTTAATTTTTCCTGAATCTGTTTTTTCAAATTGTTTATAAATTTCAAATTCTTTAGGTATTTTATATTTTTCTAATTTATTTTCTAAATATTCGCATAACATTTCTATAACATTATTTCGAATGTCATCCTCAGGTATTATGCAGGCAACAGGGATTTCTCCATATTTTTCATTTTTTCTGCCAATTACCATACAATCTTTTACAAAATTACTCTTCATAATTAAATCTTCAATTTCAAATGGAGATATATTAATACCATTACTTATAATCTTATAATTCTTCCTTCCGGTAAAAAATATAAATCCTTCTTTATTTTTATAAGCCAGATCTCCTGTATAGAAATATCCATTTTTTAATATCATTTTATTTTTATCACTATAATATGATGTTATTACACATTCTCCACTTATAGCAATTTCACCAATCTGATTTTCTCCACATTCCTCACCATTCTCATTAACTATTATAATATGTGATAATTCAGCTTCTTTACCAATAGAAAAAATTTCCTCTTTATTTATATCAATCAGCTGTGGTTCTAATATTGTATCTCCTGCACTTGATTCCGTTGTACCATATATATTACTAAATAAAGTTTTTGTAAAAACATGTGATAATTCTTTAATAAGTTCCTTAGAAATAAAATCGCCACCCATTAATAACAGTTTTAAATTGTAATTTTTAAAATTCTTTATTAAACCTTTCATAACAGCTGGTGATGTCACGAAACTTGTTATTGCATTTTTTTCAAACTCTTTCTCACCATAAGTTGAAGCTAATTTATCAAATACAATCGTAGCATTATTATCCAAATGTATAAACATAGCCCATAAGTTTTGTATAAAACAGATTGGTGACAATATTAATAATCTATCACTTTCATTTATCATATTAAAATGTTTTTCAAACATATCTAATTTTTTTCTAAATAAAGAATGCTTTATTTCTATTATTTTAGATTTATTTGATGTTGTTCCTGATGTAAGGAAAAAGATACTAGCCTGATTTCTCTTATCTTCAAAATCATTTGTTTGAATATTAACTTCAAAAGATATATCCTCTATATTTACAATTCTATTATTAGTATAATTTATTAAATCTTTATTTCTTATATCAGTAATATAAGTTAATTCACTAAAACTTTCATCCACAATTCTAATAGTATTTTCTTTTGAATTATAGTAAAGTAATGCAGTATTTTTCCCTAATCTCATACAAGCTAAAAAAGTAATTAGTATATCTTCATTATTTGATAAACAAATAGCAATATTGTTAGTTGTTGTATTATTCTTTATCCAAATATACATATTTTTGATTCTATCTTCTAATTCTGAATATGTGATTTTCTCTTTATTTGATGTCTCTATAGCTACTTTATCCTTTTTCACTTTATTTCCTCCTATACACTCTATTAATCTATACTACAATAATAAATTTCAAAAGCTTCTGCATATTCTTTGTTGAATTGTTTTCCTCTAAAAATCGCGTTAGAAATTATAGTGTCTTTATCAAAGTAATAACCAGCTGATTGTGTTAATTGAGTCTTATAACATTTAGCTGCAGCAATTTTTCTTTCTATTTCATCTTTATTTAATGCTATATAGCAATTAGGCATTAAATGATATGTACTCCTAATTAGTTCATATCCCAAACAGCTCTTGTCTCTAAAAATTCTTTCTCCTTCTCTACAAACAACTTGATGATCTTGATGTATGTCATTTTTTGATGGAAAGAAAATTATATCTGGATTATATTCTTTTCTATATTTAAGTAATATTTCACGAATTTCTTGTGAATGTTCTTCAAATAATTGTGCAGGTATTTCTTCAATAGAAATTTGTTCTTTTTTTTAACCTAACTTTCCTATAGCTTTATATGTCTCATTAATATCTCTATCTATAGTTATTTCTCCTTTAGAGTTTTTATTAAAATGAGATAAAGTCAATAATTTTATTGTATTATATTTATCTTTTTGTAATTTTGCAATTAATCCTCCACACCCCAATTCAATATCATCTAAATGCGCTCCTAAAAATAAATATTTTTTAGTTTTGTTTTTCATTTCTTTCTCCTATAACTCTATCATATTCTTTTTTAATTGAACAGCACTTAATTTTTTAAACTTATAACTTAATGGTTTCAAAATAATACCTACTCTTCTAAAATTATCTCTTACCATCTCAGTAACATCTGTAGTATCTCCACTAATAGTCTCCGTTGATAAATCAATTACTGTTCCTTTATTATAATTATTTTTATTATATAAACAAATTACACAAGTTATATTGTAATTGCTACTTTCTATATAATTAATTGTATTTTTAGTTATTTTATCAACAAATATTAAATATGAATCTTTTAATCTAAATATTTTTTTTGTATTATCTATTATTTTCTCATCCACAATTTCATTCAAGAATTCAATTATCTTTTCTTCTTTTTCTTTTGCATTTAGCCCAATAATTTCTTTAATTTTCTTTGCTGGACTCCCTGCATAAAAACTTTTTTCTTCTAAAACACCTTTTACAAAAGAGTTAGCACCAATTGTTACACCTCTTTTTATATGTGTATTAGGTGTAATTATACATCTCGAAAAAATAGAAACATTTTTTTCTATAATAATTTTTCCTTGTACATTTGTATATCCTTCTATTATGCTTTGTCCGTGTCCAGAGCTATGTGTAAATATCATTGTATCCATACCAATCCCTGTAAGACCTTTTATAATTATTGGCCAACACACATTAAGATGAGAATTTTTTCCGATATGAGTATAAGGTCCTATTTCAATATTGGCAGTTTCTTTTTTCCAACCACCACCACCAATTTCAACATTCTCATTACACCATAATTCCTCTTTAGATAAAAAATTATTAGCTTTTATAATACAATTTCTACTAATTTTATTTCTTTCACCAATAGTAAGATTATTTAAACAGTATATTAATGTATCATGAAAAAAAATACTATTACATCCTATTTTAATATCTTTTGCAATAATTTTTACATTATCATCTATATATGTATCTCTACCTATGAATACATTATTACCTTTTATACATACTTTTTTTCCAATAAAAACATTTTTTTCTATCTTATAACCTTTTAGTCTATAAATAAATTTCTTAATGCCACTTACAATATATTTCATTATTTTTAATTCTCCTTTAATTAATTCATATTTAAATAATCCTATAAGAGTAGCTATTATTAAATAAATCTCACAAATTATTGTAACAAATGATTTTAATGGAATAGCATAAACAATATAACATAAACTACAAGTCAAATTACAAATTCTTAAAACTCTTGTACTCTCACTCCCATAAGAGAGTATACCAACAATAGAAATAGTCATTGGAAACAAATCAATGATTGAATTGTAAAATAAACCCATACTAAAAACACTTGCAGTACATAGAAGAATTAAAATAAGCTTACTATTATCTTTATTCTTCTTTAAATTATGTATAATTATTAAATTTCTAGTAATATTCAATATACTTGAAGTAATTCCTGAAACTGCATTTAATAAAGTATAATGAATTAAAATAGATATATTAAACAAAGTTGAAAAAAATAAAATTTGCTTTTTTTCTTTTTTTAAAAATCCTATTCCACATAATATATATGCAATTATAACTATAACTTGAGAAATTACATATATGTGCATTTTCTAATCCCCCTATATATTTTTATCTATCTTCAATCTCTTTTCTTTGTAATATATTATTATTTTGTAATGTTCCAGTTATATTATTACTAATTAAAAATTCACTCCATTCAGAAATGTTTGCTAATCCATTTATTTCATGTTGTCCTTGTGTATCTATAATAATTGATAAGTTTTCTTCTCTTAAAAAGTCAATTAATTCTTTTGAAAATTGCTGTGGTATTACACCTGACTCAGCAGGAAATATTCTAAAAGTCTTTGCACCTGAAGATTCAACAAAATTACTTATATACTCTATCGTATCAAATTTAGGATGCATAAGTGGTATAAATGGTTCTGTAGTTTCGCCTAAATGTGCATAATTATAAGCTCTATACGGATTATTCATAGTTTTATATGCTTTTGCTTCACCTGATGGAAAAATAACTTTCGTACGATGTTTAATCATATTATTTTCGCTATCATATTCATATGTAACAGGAATTATTGTATAACTTTTACCATTTTCTTCATAACTATAACTTATTTTACTTTCAGATACGCTTTGGGAATTCAAAGTAATTTCTTTACTTTCTTTACCATCCTTTATAGATAGCTTTTGTGTATCTTCTTCTTGGCTTCCAACAAATGTTTTTTTACAATCTCTTGGTAATTTAGATAGTACCTTTTTCAAATTATCTTCAACCCAAATGTCGTTTACATTATATCCTAGTTTTCTTAAATATTCACATACTCTATAGAAAAATTCATCACTTGCATCCAATTTTAATACATACACTGTATCGTCTTTTCTTGTGATAGACTTACCTTTTTCTCTTAAAACGTGTGTCACTATATCTTCAAGAGAACAAGCAAAACTATGACACATTTCTATTCTATTATCCACTTCATTTACTGATCTATGATATCCACCACCATCTGCTATATTGCAATTTCTAATATCATCTCTAACATAAAAATACAATCCAGAATGATATTCTATAGCTTTATAATCACCAAATACGAAATCAAAATCAACCCCATTTTTTTCTAAAACATCGCAATATCTTTTTAATATATCTACTCTTTCTTGTAAAAAATCATATTTTTGTGCTATTGTATCTAATTTTTCTTTATATTCAGGATGAGCAATAGATATTTCATCAATATCTCTTATTATTTTGCTAGCTTCACCATATTCTGTAAAATCACTTTCTTCTTTTTTAGTATACATTCTATATAGCATTTCATATCCTTGTTCTGGTGTAATATTAGCTTCCTTAAATACTTCATTCAAAATACCATAATCATTAATTGTAAATTTTATATTACTATAATATTTTTCCATAAATGTCTTTGCAAACAAGATAATTGATATATCTCCTGCTAATTCATTTGACTCATTAAAATACGTTCCTATTAAATGAGACCAATTTCTATATTTTTTTCTTCTATTTCTAAAAATTTCAGATTTTCCAACATATCTACCTTTTAAAGTTCCAACTGAATTCATTAAATTTCTAAACATTCTCGTCATAGAAGATAATGAATCGG
Source organism: uncultured Eubacteriales bacterium (assembly GCA_964646425.1). Classification (GTDB taxonomy): domain Bacteria; phylum Bacillota_I; class Bacilli_A; order RFN20; family JAISJY01; genus CAZYEI01. The sequence goes on from CAZYEI010000039.1 coordinate 8,310, forward strand.
CAGATAACATTAACTCTCTCCCTCCATTATCTCTAAATGGATATACAGTCTCTCTATTAATAGTTCCCATTCTTGTAAATGTACTCTCATATCCAATTGGACATAAATGAACATTGTCCATTCCAAATGATTTTCCTGTTCTTATAAACTCATTGTATATTTCTCTCCTTAGTTCAGCATTTTCTCCCACATAATCAAAAAAACCATGTGGTAGAGAACTAGAATTATCGTTCATTTCTATATTTTACTCCCTTCAAACAAAAAACAGTCGCCTATTTTTTTGTTTTTTATATATTCCTTTCTTCTTACTTCCATAGTAATATACTTTATATTTGGAAGTTTCATAATTTCTTTTTGTATTTCATTATAATTCATTAGTCCATTTTTTTCTTGATTTTTATCTTTTATAAATGGATAATGCTCTCCTATTTTATACTCATTGCATTCTTTATTAGTAGTATTATAATAATGAATACACTCAATATTATCATTTAAAGTTTTAAAAAAACTTTTTACATAATCTTTTTTCTCACCTTTTTTTAATAAATTATTAATAACATGAGCATGTCCAATATCATAACAAATTTTGATTTTTCTATTTTTAACAATATTCTTATAATGTATATCTGAAAAAAAAACTTCATTTATACTTACATTTTCTATATAAATATTTGTTCTGTATTCTTTATTAATTGAATCTAGCTTATTAATTGCATATTTCAAATTATAATTAAAGCCATCACCCAAATGATTTACAAACGGAAAATGTACTATAATATATTCTATATTAGTAAGCTCATTATATCTTTTTAATACGTTTGAAATTGCTTCTACATAATTATCAATATCTTCAACATTTTCAATATAAGTATTGGAACTAAATGAATTAGGCATATGCAATGCTACTTTTAAATTATTATTAATACAAAAATTCACTATTTTTTCAGTATTGTCTATTATAGGAATTTCTATTAAATCAATTCCCATATTTACGAATTCTTTAAGATTTTTATACTCTACAATTGTAGCACCATAAGATACACCCAAAACTATTTTCTCCAATTCTTTTCTCCTACAACAATATAATCTATATTACTATTTCTTAATTCTTCCCAATCGCTAAATAATTCCGAATTATCATATATAGCTTTACAAGAAATTAAATTATCTAACAATAATTCTTTGTCAATATTGTAATAAAATCTATGATTGCAATTTATTATTATAGCATCAAATTCTTTATATTTAGTATAATCTTTAAAATCAAAATCTTTAACATCAAATCTACTACTAATTTCTTCTTTACTATAATATGGGTCGTTCACATACAGTTTTATATTTTTTTCCTTCAAAAATTCAATCATTTTAACAGAAGGACTAGATTTATCTACTTTCATATTTTCTTTATATGATAAACCTAGAACACCTATTTTTCTTATATTATCTCTCTTCAAAATTTCATTACATATATCTATAGGTCTATTATTATCATATAAAACAGTATCTTTTAATAATGTTAACTTCTCTTTTTCACTACTACCACTTAATAAATATTGACTTGATAAAGGTATACAGTATCCTCCAGTACCAAAAGATGGATAATAAGTATTTACATTCCATTTAGTACCTGCTAACTTTAATACTTCTCTTATATTCAATTCAGGATAGGCATCTGTTAATTGATTAGCGAAAGTTATATCTAAATGTCTAAAAGCATTTTCTATGCTTTTTACTATCTCTGAATGTCTATAATCTGGAGCTATTATTAAGTTTTTACAAGTTATAGATAAAACATCTTTTGCAATATTATTTGCTTTTTCACTATTAGTTCCATATATTCTAGGCAAATCAGTTAAATTTTTATCGCTACTTACAAACCAGTCTCTGCGTGGTGAAACACAGAATAGTACGTCATCATTCCATTCTTTTTGCAACTCATTTAATATTTTTTCTGCTGTACCTGGTATCATAGTTGATTCTATGACTATTAAAGGATTTTCACTATTATTTGTTTTCTTATGCAATTGAATAATTTTATTTATTACATCATTTATTGCATCCATAAATGGTTTACCATTTCTTTCTGTTGGAACACAAATAAGATGTGCTAATATTTTTTCTTCTTCTAATTTCCTATAATCTGAATATACTTGAATATATTTTTCTTTTACCAAATATTTATAATCAAAACCTATCCAATATGTAAATTCATTTAAATACTCTCCATCTAGTGAATTAATCTTATTTACTGTATCTTCATTAATTTCAATACCAATACCTTTTACTCCATTTTTAGCAAAATAACTTAAAGTAGATAATCCAATATAGCCTACTCCCCAAACCGCTATTTTTCCATCTAATCTTTTTAATTGTTTTGAATACTCCATTTTAAATCTCCTTCTTTTTATTATATATTTTTTCTTTATAATACCAACCAATAGAAAATACAAAAGCTCCTATTAACATATATAAACGAACTGTACTCATTAAACTCCACATATTAAGAACTCCTAATGGTATAAATAACTGCCAAGTAATAATAGTTAAACACGATAAAATCGTACCAACTTTCTTACCTGCAAAACAATGTAAACTATATAAGAAAGATGATAATGTAGAAGAAGCTATTATTACTATTAGTATTGCTTTTACTAATTCAAGAATAGGATTAAAAGAAACAAATGCTAATGCTAATACGAATAATAAATATAAGCCAAATAATAATCCTCCATATACGAAACATTTTTCTATATTTACATTTTTTATCTTATCTTCATTTTTTTCATTATATCTTAACATTTTCCAAAATACTGGATAAGCAAAAGCACCTGGAAGTAATAAAATTGCATCTTTAATTCCTCTTCTTACTTTATCAAAACCAAGTGGTAAATTGTTAATTTGACCTCCTGAAGATATATAAGCACATATCATTAAAACTAATATTAATAAATATACTATCCACCAGCTATAATTATCTGTCAATACATTTCTTGGAAAACTATCTTTTAAAAATAATATTATAAACAGTACAGCAAGTACAATTGCAATTATTATTGATACTGTATTGGAAATATATTGTGTCCCTGCTAATGTAGATTGAATATTGTTCATTTGTAACCAAATTTGAAATATACATATTATAGTCAAGAATAACATTATTGGTTTACTTTCCATAGTTTTTTGAAATTTAGGTATTTTTAATGCTAAAAGTCCGAAAACAATTGGTGCTAACATATTAGCAACAGCCCATAATAAGAAAGGAATAATACCATTTTCTTGTGCAGTTGTCATACCTATAATTAAAGAATTTCCTCCTGCCCATGTAGCAGCAATACACATAGAATAAAATACTACTGGATTCTTTTGAAATACATTTTTAATTTTTGTTAACATTTTTCATTTCCCCTTATAAATTATTTTACCTTTAAATTTTTTATAAAATTTGTGTTTATTACAGATACTAGTATATCACGACTGTAATTTTATGTCAATTTGTTTTTATTAATTACTTTCATAATGCTTTATTATTCACACTATAAGCCAACTCAAATATATAATTTTCAAATTATCTCGCAGAGCAAGAATAGCTGTC
>CAZYEI010000040.1:0-11647 GCA_964646425.1 uncultured Eubacteriales bacterium
TTTGTACATTTTTGCCTTTTTTGTACATTGTCTACTTTTATCTTACAAGTTCAGAATCATTCATAACCTTTTAATTTATTTTTAACCAACAATAATCAAGTTTCATTACGAGACGTGCTCTAGCATAGCACATATTTAATGCTAAAATTGTATTACCTCGATAATGTCCGGTAGGTAATTTTTCAACAGCTAACGCCATTATAATTTTTTTGTTGTTTTCGAGTTTAAATTCTATAGGAAGTAAATACATTATTTTATTATGATAATATTGTAAAATAGCTAATCGATTATTTCGTCTTAATTTTTTTAGTGTTTCTTTAAAAGAATTATATATTAAACTTTGAACAATAAATTTCCCATTTTTCTTTATTCTATCATCAAATCTATCCCAATTATCATCTAAAATATGATCAATATTAAGATTTATGTTTTTATCAATATCAAAATACAAATCGGATTTATTTTTAATAAAAGAAACAAATGGAGGTTTATTAGAAAAATGATTTAAAATATTACGATCGGATTCACTATAAAATCCTTTAAAATACCATTTTTGGGCTCCATCCTTATTATTTAAAATAAAAAATCCATAAATTTCTTCTTGATTTAAAGTAAGGAGTCCAGTATTAAAAATAGAACAACCATTTTCTTCATAAACAAGATTTGAAGTATATGATTTATCAAATATATTTAAAATATAAAATTTTAGTATATCCAAATTTTTATAATTTTCTGTATACCATAATTCGTTTTCTGCCATATTTGCTAATTCATATAAAAGGCTCATAAAAAAATTTTCATCACCGCAAAATGCATAGTGATATAAGTAATAAATAGTCTTGTATTCCATATAAGTCTCCTCTATCTAAAATACGATTAAAATACAATTTTCCCCAATAAACATCTATAATTTGAATATTTTAATTTATTAATAAATTAAAACAAAATTTAACAAAAATCGAAATTTGACTAATTCTGTTGTGCTGTTATTGTACAAAACTTGACTTTTCAAGCATAAAATAGTATTCTAAAGGCGGTATGCTTTAAAGGAAGTGGAGAAATGAAAAACATTCAAAGAAAAAAGAAAAAAAACAAACTTATTTATAGTGTCTTATTATTAGTAGTTTTAGTTGTTGCAACCTTAATATATATTTTAAAAGATTTTAAACTTAAAGATATTATAACGATTTTAAAAAATGTAAAGTTTAGATATGTTTTTGTTTCATTGTTAATGGTTGTTTTTTATGTGTTTTTTGAAGGTTTTGCATTAAAAATTAGTATGAAATCTTTAAAACATAAAATAACTTGGAGAGGGGCAATTGCTTATTCAGCCGTTGATTATTTTTTTTCTGGCATTACGCCTAGTGCCACTGGAGGACAACCTGTTCAAGTATTTTATATGAAAAAAGACGGAATACCAATTCACAAGTCTACCATAGGTATTTTATTAAATACAATAATGTACAAATTAGTATTAATGTCACTTGGCTTATTTGCTTGTGTTTTTTTTCCGGAGATTTTAAGCGAAGCTGGAACAATTGGGCTTATTTTATTTATCTTAGGTTTTGTGATAAATATAATTGCAGTTATTGCTTGCTTTATGGCAATTTACTGGAAAAGTTTAATTTCTAAAATAATTTTATTCTTTATATTTAAACTGGCTAAATGGAAAATCATCAAAAATGTTGATGAAAAAGTAAACTATTTTAAAAATAAATTAGATGAATATAGTGATTCTGCCCATTACTTAAGAGAGAATAAATCTGTTGGAATTAAGTTATTTATTGTCAATTTTATTCAAAGACTTTGTTTGTTTTCAATCACATATTTTGCTTTTAGGGCATTAGGATATAGTCACCTCACAATTTATTACTTACTAGCAATACAAATTATTGTAGCCATGTCAGTGGATTCGATGCCGTTTCCTGGTGGGGTTGGTCTTAGTGAAATTTTATTAACAACATTATTTACATTAGTTTATCCTAGTGAAGAAATTTTAGCGTCTGCTTTATTATTAACTAGAGGTATTAATTTTTACTTTGCTCTATTATTTACTGGTTTAATTGTTTTAATTAATCATATTAGGTTAGTTGTTAAAAGCAAAGAGAAGATTGATATACACGAAGAACTTATCAATCAATCTTTTAAGGAGGATAGAGTATAATGATAGGGTATTATGGATATACTGTATGGCTAACATATTTAAGTTTAGCCTTATCAACAACTGGAATATTTTTTGCTTGTGAAAAGAAAATAGAAATGGCAATTATTTGCTTATTGTTTTGTGGTATTTGCGATATGTTTGATGGGAAAGTAGCAAGAACAAAGAAAAATAGAACGGAAAATGAAAAAAAATTTGGAATTCAAATAGATTCATTGTCTGACATAGTTGCATTTGCAATACTTCCAAGTGTTATTGGTTATAGTTTAGGTGGAATGTATGTATTTACAAAAATTCCATTAATGAAAATAATTTTTCTTATAGTATTTGTTTTTTACAATATTGCTGCACTTATACGTTTAGGATATTTTAATGTTAGCGAAGAAGAAAGACAAAATGAAACTGATGAAATAAGACATGAATATTTAGGATTACCTGTAACTAATACGGCAGCTGTTTTTCCTCTTATTTATGTTTTTAGTCGTTTTATAAAAAATAATATATTTACTTATTTATATATTTTCTTTATATTGCTTTGCGGTTTGCTTTTTATTATTAAATTTAAGATAAAAAAACCAGGTACTAAATATTTAATCTTTTGTGCGATTGCAGGTGTAATTATTTTAGTAGCATTATTATTTTATTAATATGATTAAAGATAGAAAAGGAAACATCATAAATCAAGATGTTAATGAATCTAAATCACTTAAATTCTTATATCGCACATTGATTGGTAGATTCATTTTAAATATTTTAATAAGACCTTTTGCTAGTAAATTTGTCGGAGCTTATATGAACTCTAGATTATCAAAAATTAAAATAAAAAGATTTATAAAAAACAATAAAATCGATATTGATGAATATGAAAAAAAAGAATATCTATCATTTAATGATTTTTTTACGAGAAAAATTAAAGTAGAAAAAAGAATGATTGATTATAATCCTTTTCATTTTATCTCTCCATGTGATTCAAAATTATCAATTTATAAAATTGATGAAGTATCAACATATAAAATTAAAGATAATTATTATAAAATTGATGATTTAGTTGCTAATCAGTTAGATTTAACGCCTTTTAAAAATGGTTATTGCTTAATTTTTAGACTTTGTGTTGATGACTATCATAGATATTGTTATATTGATGATGGAATTAAAACTGAAAATGTTTTTATAAATGGTGAATATCATACAGTTCAGCCTATTTGTTTAGAAAGATATAATTTTTTTTATCGCAATGCAAGAGAATATACAATTTTAAATACAAATAATTTTGGACAGATAATTCAAATTGAAATAGGGGCTTTATTTGTTGGCAGAATAAAGAATAAAGATGGAATTGGTGAAATAAGACGTGGTAAAGAAAAAGGAATGTTCGAATTTGGGGGCTCTACAATTGTTCTTTTAGTTAGTAATGACTTTGTTAAATTTGATAACGATATTATTGAAAATACGAATCAAGGATTTGAAACTAGAGTTTTATATGGTGAAAAGATTGGAGAAAGGGTGAGAAAAAATGTTAATTAACATTCAAGTACCAATAATGATATGGATTCAAGAATTGTTTAGTTGGGGACAGGACTTTTTTGAAATTTTCTTTGCTATTATTACTTTTCTTGGAGAGGAATTAGCATTATATATTATAATTCCTGCAATTTATTGGTGTTATAATAAAGAATTAGGAGAATTAATTGCTTTGACTGGTTTTGCTTCGCTATCGATAAATGGAGCAATAAAAGATGTTTGTAAGATCGAACGTCCTTTTGTTAATCATGCTGATGAAATTAATCATGTTAAAATAGATAATTTTCTTGTAAATACAGTGGATAACTTAAGTGAATCATATTCTTTTCCTAGTGGACATTCACAAGGTGTTGGCGCATTTACATTTTCTTTAGCTGCTTATTTTAAAAATAAAAAAGGTTGGATAATCGCTGGAATTACGACATTTCTTGTAATGCTATCTCGAGTATTTTTAGGCGTACATTGGCCATTAGATGTCTTGGTTGGTGGTTTGCTAGGTGCTGGTTGTGCAATATTGGGTTACTACTTATTTAATAAGTTTAGTGATAAAAGAATACTTATTTATTTCATTGTAGCAATTATTTCGGTATTTTCTTTAATTTTTGCTAATAAGCCTGATACATATAAGGCAATAGGAGCAATGATGGGATTTGCTTTAGGAGCATTTATTGAACATAAATATGTTAAATTTGAAATAAACAATGTTGCTAAATGGAAAAGAGTATTACGACTTTTAATTGGATTAATACTTTTACTTGGTTTGAAAATAGGTTTAAAATCTCTATTTGCCTTGATATCAACGCATGTTATTTTTGATTTTTTAAGATATTTTATTCTTGTATTTTGTGCTATTGCAATTTATCCTTTGATTTTTAAAAAATTTAATTTTTAAATAACCAAAATATATATGCGAATTATATTAATTTTATAATTGTAAGAAATGGAGCAAAAGATAATTCTTTTGCTTTTTTTATTAAGTAATACCAATAACTCTTTTATTATGTTATAATAAAAGAAGAAAATGATTGGAGGATTATTTATGCCGTTAAATAAAAAATTAATAATAGGGTTTATGACAATTATGCTGTGTAGTTGTAATCTTAATCTTACTAGTGGTAATTCATCATCAAACACTACTAACTCAAGTAGCCCAAATTTATCACAAAGTACTACGATTTCTAATAGTTCATCAAGTGAAAATAAGTCAACTAACTCTGAAAAACCAATTTCAAATGTAATTATAATTCACAATTTAGATAAAGAATATACTTTTAGAATTCATAATAATTATTTTAAATATAGTGATATTCCTGATTATACATTTGAGGATAGAGAAATAATCGGCTGGTATTTTGATGAATTATTTGTTGAACCAATCGAAGTTAATACTACTTATTATGTTGAGGGAAACTTAGATATTTATGCAAAAGTTGTTTTTAATGCAAATTATTATATTAAAGATTTTTTAATTGACTCAGTTTCAAAAGTATATATTAATACCGAGAATAATAAAGTTGTAAATACTAAAGATGAATATACAAATGCTACATTTGAAATTGTTGATGAGAAAGTAACTGATAATAATTTTCCAATTACAAATATGAAAATGAAATGTCGTGGTAATTCTTCTTATGGCAATGCTCACTTATCAGGCGATTCATTTGAAAATAGTAAATTTTCATATAAAATTAAATTTGATAAAAAGCAAGATTTATTTGGATTCGGAAAAGATAAAACTTGGAATTTAGTTGCAAATTTTATGGATCGTTCTTTTATTAGAAATCATTTAACTTATAGTCTAGCTAGCTTAATGAGTGGCTTAGAGTTTAGTGTTGAACATCAATATGTAGAATTATATATTAATAATGAATATCAAGGATTATATTTACTTACCGAATCTGTAAAAACAGGTTCTAATAGAGTTGACATTGAAGAAGATTATAATGCTGATACAGTGGAGATTCCTTTTTTACTAGAACAAGATCAAAAAGTATTGGAAGATGGTTCTATTAATAACGTTGATTATTTTTGGAGTAACAACATACCATTTTCAACTAAATATCCTGATGATTTTACAACTTCTAATATAACTCAAGCTCAATTTAATTATATAAAAGATTGTGTTGACGATTTATATAATAGCGTAACAAAAGATAATTATAATCAAGTTTTAGATGTTAATTCATTTATCGATTATTTTATGGTTCAAGAAATTTTTAGAAATGTTGATGTAAATCACTCTAGTGTTTATTTTTATAAAAGACCTAATGAAGTCTTTAAAATGGGACCAATCTGGGATTTTGACTTGTCAATGGGCAATTATGATTATATTGATAGTTCTCCAATTGGTTTTTTAAAGAGCTATGTTGGTGGTGGTGGTAATCATTTCTATAATTCATTAATGGCTCATAGTGAATTTAAAAATGCTTATATTGCAAGATTTAATTTTGTGAAAGACACTTATTTAGAAGCAATGAAATTGGCACTTCCAGAAATAATAAAGACATTAAAACCATATGCAGAAAAAGACTATGGAAAATGGAAAACACTTAATAATTATGTAGATTGTCTTGCTAATAATCCTGATTTAGTAGCAATTAATTCATTTGAGGGGCAAGTAAATTATATTGAAGATTATTTATTTAATGGTATTTATTCAAATGGAAGAAATTATCAAGGAAGAATTTCGTGGTTAAGTGAAAATTTAAAGAATTATTAAAAAAGAGGATGATGTAAATGAAAGTTGGATTAATATCACTTGGTTGTGCTAAAAATCTAGTAGATAGTGAAATGATGTTAGGATTATTTAAATGTGCAAATATAGAAATAAGCAATCAACCAGAAGATTCTGATGTTATCATAGTTAATACTTGTGGTTTTATTGAAGATAGTAAGGTTGAGGCTATTAATACAATTTTAGAAATGGTAGAAGTAAAGAATAGGTGTCATAATAAACTTGTTGTTACCGGTTGTTTAGTTGAAAGATATAAAAAAGAACTAGAAATTGAAATACCTGAAGTTGATGCATGGGTTGCAATTAGTGACTATGCAAAATTTGGCTCGATATTATCTTCTTTATTTGACACAAGTTTACCGACTTCATTAACTCCTACTATGAGATTATTAACTACACCAAATTATTGGGCATATCTAAGAATTTCCGATGGTTGTGATAATAGATGTACTTATTGTGCTATTCCTCTTATTAGAAAGGGACATAAAAGTCGTGACTATCAAAGCATATTAGAAGAAGCACAAATATTAGCTGATCAAGGAATAAAAGAACTTGTTTTAATTTCTCAAGATACAACGAGATATGGTAGAGATATAAATAACGATAAATCCTTGTTGCCTTTGCTTTTAGAAGATTTAGCTGAGATGAATAAATTTGATTTTATTCGTTTCTTATACCTATATCCTGATGAAATTTATGATGACTTATTAGATGTTGTTTCACAATACCCATGTATTACTCCATATTTTGATGTACCAATTCAACATGCTTCATCAAAGGTATTATCAAGAATGCATCGTAGAGGTAATAAGGAATTTTTGCTTGATTTATTTAAAAAGATTCGTGCTAAAGTTCCAAATGCAATTTTAAGAACTACTTTAATAGTTGGCTTTCCAGGAGAAACAAATGCTGATTTTCAAGAATTAATTGAATTTATAAAAGAAGTAAAATTTGATAAATTAGGCGTGTTTAAATATTCTCCTGAAGATGGAACGATTAGTGCAACATATGATGATCAAGTAGATGATGATATTAAAGCTAAACGTTATATTGAAGTTGTTAAAACTCAAGAGAAAATTGCTTTAGAATGCAACAAAAAGCATCAAGGAACAGTTCATAAAACATTAGTAACAGGTTATGATTATAAAAAAGCCTTATATAAAGGAAGAAGTTTTGCTTTCGCTCCTGATGATGTTGATGGAATAATTTATTTTTCAAGTGATAAACAACTTAATGAAGGCGATATTGTGAATGTTAAAATTGAAAATTATTTTATTCACGACTTATTAGGTAAAAAAGTAGATTAGAAATATTAAAAATAGATTGTGTTAAAAAAGAATCACCTTGCGTAAACTAGTAATGAGGTGATTCTTTTTATGAAGTTTAAAGATTATTCTAAAGCAAAAAAGAAAGTTAGCGCTTCAATTACAAGTATAGAAAAGAAACTGGCAAATATCGATAGTGAAATTGCAACAGAATACTTAGATTGGCTTGATCGTAAAACAACATTTTTTCGCCAGTCGTTTGAAAGAAGTGGTTATGGGCCGCAACCTGATGATTTAAAGAGAGGCGATATTGTTTGGGTTGAGTTTGGTATTAATGTTGGAACAGAATTAAGCGATTATTCAACTAAAGGTCATTATGCAATAGTTTGGGCTGTTGATTTAGGAAATGTAATAGTTATTCCTTTATCTAGTAGACCAGCACCTGGTTCTTTGCTTACATTTGATGTAGGTGTAATCGAAGGATTAGTACAAGCAGGAGTGGATTATCGCTCTTATTTAAAACTCGATGCAATCCGTTCTATTAGTAAAAGAAGAATCGGTAGGATGCCTGGAAAAGATGGTGGCAAAGTTTCAATAAGCGATGAATTATTAGAGAAAATAAAAGAAATATTTCAAGCAACTTTAGTAGATGGTTGTAAAAATATAGAAGAATTAAAAAAAGACAGTTTTAATTATTAATAAATTATTGTATTATATTATTGGTGATAATGATGATATCGTATTTTGTTCTTTATGATTCAACTATAATTATAATATTAAGCATAGTAATTATTGCTTTGCTTGGTTTATCATTAACTAAAATTTTTAAAAATAATAAACTAAAATTAAAAAACAAGAATAAAAAAGCTACATATAAGTGCTTAATTATTAGTAAACGCCAATATATAAATAGTAATAGAGAAAAGTTTTACTATGTTAAATTTTTAATAAATGAAGAAGAAAAAGAATATCTAGTGCCAAAAAATAAATTTGATTTAATGAAAGAAAATATGTATGGAGAATTAACTTTATTATTAGATAGAGTTTTTTTAGACTTTGTCAATTTATAATTAAAATAATGATAAAAATGGAGTTCATTTTGAACTCCATTTTTAATTAAATATAACAATAGCAATATTAATTATTCATCAATGTTAAATAAAGATAAGCCAACACGCTTCTTTTCAATATTTACATCAATTACATAGACATCAATAATATCGTTAATGCTTAAAACTTCGCTTGGATGTGAAATACGAGTTTTTGATAGTTTTGAACGATGAATCATACCATCATTTTTAAGGCCAATATCAACAAAGACACCAAAATCAGAAATATTTCTTACAGTACCTTGTAATTTCATTCCAACTTTTAAATCTTCGATATGTAAAATATCACTCTTAAGAACTGGAGTAGGATAGTTATCACGGATATCTCTTAATGGTTTAGAAAGTTCGTTGATAATATCATCAAATGAGAAAGTACCTAAATCATATTGTTCTGCTAATTTAGGATTTAATGATTCTAATTTTTCACTAAATTCTTCATTGCCCAAATCATTAATATTAAGTTTTAAATCAGCAAGTAAATTCATTACTTTATCATAATTCTCTGGATGGATAAATGTTTTATCCAAAGGATTTTCACTATCTAAAATCTTTAGGAAACCAATTGCTTGTTCATAAGATTTTGGACCAATTCCTTTGATCTTTTTAACTTCTTCACGATTGGTAATTTTACCATGTTCTTGACGATATAATACAATATTTTCTGCAGTTTTTTTACTTAAACCAGATACATAACTAAGCAAAGGAGCAGTTGCTGTATTAATATTTACTCCTACGCTATTAACAACCTTAGAAATAATAAATTCCAATGATTCACTTAGTTTGGCTTGATTGACATCATGTTGGTATTGTCCAACTCCGATTGACTTAGGATCAATTTTAATAAATTCTGCTAGTGGATCAATAACACGTCTTGCAATAGAAATCGCACTTCTTTCTTCAACTACCAAATCCGGATATTCTTTTTTAGCTAATTCACTGGCAGAATAAACTGAAGCCCCAGCTTCAGAAACGATAATAAATTGACAATTAAGTGAATAGTCTTTAATAGTATTGGCGATAAATTCTTCTGTTTCTCTACTTGCAGTACCATTTCCAATAGCAATTAATTCAATATTATATTGCTTACAAATTTTAGCAACTTTTTCAGCTGCTTCTTTCTTTCTCATTGGATTAACTTTCTCTCCAATGAATTTTTCATGAGGATAAATAACATCTTTAAAGATAAAGTCTCCATTTTGATTTAAAACAGCAAGCTTACAACCAGTCCTAAAGGCAGGATCAACACCTAGCATCATTTTACCCTTTAGTGGAGGAGTTAGAAGTAATTGTTCTAAATTTAAAGCAAAAACATCAATAGCACTTGTTTGGGCACGTTCAGTTAAATTATTCCTTGTTTCTCTTTCAAGACTTGGAAATAAAAGTCTAGCATAGCTATCTTGAATTGCTTCTGAAACAAAGCGAGCAGCTTCTTTAGCATTATCATTGTTTAAATTTTCAGGAATAACCTTTTTAGTAATTGTCTTTATGCAATCAGCATCACTATTTAAAATAGAAACCTTAAGTACTTTTTGATTTTCACCTCTATCAATTGCAAGAATACGATGATTAGGGATGTTTTTTACCATTTCCTTGTGATTATAATATATATCATAAACTTTATTTTCATCAACGGCATCTTTCTTTAACATAGTTTCAATCATACCGAAATAGTCAATAAAGTTTCTGACAGTATTTCTATGATTAATATCATCACTAATTCTTTCAGCGATGATGTCTTTAGCGCCTTGAAGAGCATCATCTATAGTTACAACTTCTTCAGTTAAATATTTTTCAGCTTCAATTACTGGTGAAATATCACTAAAAGTCAATAAAAAGTCTGCTAATGGCTCTAATCCTTTTGCAATAGCAATACTAGCTCTTGTCTTTTTCTTTTCTTTATATGGAAGATATAAATCCTCTACTTCTGAAAGTGTAGCAGCGTCTTCAATTGCTTTTTTTAGTTCAGGCGTAAGTTTTCCCTTTGCATCAATATTAGCAATTACTTCTTGTTTTCTAGTATCTAGTTTATCTTCGTAAGTATAAACTTGAAGTAATACTCTTAATTGTTCTTCATCTAAATTATTAGTTTTTTCCTTACGATAACGAGCCATAAATGGAATAGTAGAACCATCTTCAACCATTTCTAATACTACTTTAATATATTTTTCTTGTACTCCGGTTTTTTCGCTTACAATCTTTAAAACATTTTGATTCATAATTATATTAACTCTCCTTTAAAAACAAAATAATTATAGCATAAAATTATTTTAAAGAGAATAATAATTCCACGTTCTTCGCTAACTCTTTCTCACTTAAAACCCCAATTTCAACATTTATAATTTTACCATCTAAAAAAAAGATTGTAGATGGTAAAATATAATTATCAGAAACACCTGCAATTTGTTTAACATTTTCAATGAAATATTTAACTTTTTGATCGTTCATATCAATTGTTTTAGAATCAAGTGTATAAATTTTGATATTATTGTTTTCAAGATAATTATCTAAAACATAATTATAATTTTGGCAAACAGAACACTCATCACTTTTAAGGATTAAAATAAACGTTTCATAATTACTTTCTTTTTGCTTTATTTCACTAAAAGTAATATTAATACAATTTTCACAATTTTTTTTAGTTGCGGGAGTACAGCAACAAATAAAAAAGACACAAATCAACAAATAAATTTTTTTCATTCATTATCACCATAAGTATTATACAATTATAGTTGTGTCAAAAGAACTCGAATGGTGTCGTACTAAAATTTATTCAAGAAGTCTCACATCTATTGTATATTAACAGTGAGGAATTAAATATAAAACACAAGTTAATTAAACCTAGAACACCTCGACACAA
>CAZYEI010000041.1:0-11446 GCA_964646425.1 uncultured Eubacteriales bacterium
AACCTTTTTATAATTTTATGTTTTTATTTTTATCTATATAGTTTGAATATAATTTAAAAACTTCTCCAGCTAAAAATGAAACTGACATAACATTTGTATTTAAATATTCATCTATATAATCCAATTTGTCAGGACTAAATTTTTGACGATCGTGTTGAAGTCTTTTAATTATTTCTTCTTCACTATCTCCTCTTTCATGCATTCTTTTTTTTCTAACTTCTTCACTTGCTTCCAAAAAAATTGCATAAATGTTGTCAATATTTAATCTTTTAAAAGAAACTAATCCCTGTGGATCTAAAATAATAACTTTATAATCATTAATATCTCTTTTGCTAGTTCCGTAATAACAACCATTAAAATATGTTGTCTCAGCAAAAAAGCCCTCTTTCATCAATTTTAAAAATTTCTTTTCAGATACAAAATTATAATCTATTTTATTTATTTCACCAGCACGAGGTTTCCTTGTTGTATATGTTACAATTTTATCAATATCATAATTTTTTTTAAGTTCATTTGCAATTTCTGTTTTCCCAGATGCGCTATGTCCCACTAAAACTAACATATACATTTCCTCCTTCTAATCCACTAATAATTTATCTAAATCATTTATTAATAGTTCGGTTTCAGCAATATCTTTTGCCTTTGCACCACTTGCATTTGCATGACCACCACCATTATATTTAGCAGCAACACCATTAATTGCAATCCCATGTCTAGAACGGATTGAAACTCTCCATAAATTTTCTTCGACATCTAAAGTGAATGACACCCAAATTTTTATTTCCTCGATATTACTTAATAAATTAATATTTTCTTTTCCTCGTTCTACAGTTAAATTAAATTTATCTTGAACATCTTTATCCATATAATAATAAGCAACACCATGCTTACTAATTTTAAAATTACTTAAAACATAGGCAGAGATTCTTAAATCATCAACATGCTTCATATACATTGGTTGATAAACATCTAATTGCAAATCAAAGCCAGTATTTACTAATTTTGAAGCAACTTCAAATGTTTCTTTTGATGTTGCAGGATACTGAAATCTACCACAATCTCCAACAATTCCACTATATAAATACTTAGCAGTTTTTGCCGAAACATGCTGTTTTTTAAAAGGTTTTGCAAATAACAATCTACCTAAAAATTCACTAGCAGCTGCAGAAGTATCCAAAACGTAATTTTCATTTGCATAATTTTCAACAGCTGGATGATGATCAATTTTAAATAAATATGAACCTTTATCAAATCTTTGATCGGAAATCCTTTCAGTATCTCCTGTATCTACGATAATTGATAAAAACTCTTTTCCTTCTAAAATATCATCATTTACTTCATCACTTTCAGGATATAAAACTCCTGTAAATTTGCGATGATTTTCTCCTAATGCATAAACTGTCTTTTGAGGATAATTCTCTTTAATAAAAGTAACCAATCCCCATTGTGTTCCTAACGCATCAAAATCAGGCATTACATGTCTAAATACCGCAATTGTATCATATTTTTCAATAGCCCTTTTTAAAGACTTTGCTACTTTATCAATATACTTCATAAAAACCTCAAACTATAACTTTAATAAATTATAAGTATCTCTAGCTATTACTAATTCTTCATTAGTTGGGATAAGGAATACTTTCATTGAAGAATTTTCACCTGTTAAATCTGTTTCATTTCCTCTAGTATCTTTTGCTTCATTAACTTCATTATTAATACAGCATCCAAATACAGTACCTAATTGCTCAATAACAAGTTTTCTTACACGTGAATCATTTTCACCAATTCCAGCTGTAAAGACTATTGCATCACAGCCACCCATTAAAGCAATATATGAAGCAATAATGCTTACAAAAGAATCAACTTGCATATAGGCTGCTAGAGAGGCACGATGATTTCCTTCATCGGCTGCCGCCCACACATAACGTGAATCACTAGATATTCCAGACACTCCTAATAAACCGGATTTTTTATTATAAATAACATTTGCTATATCATCAGCAGTTGTTCCTTTTATATTTTTCATTAAATAAGGTAAGATTGCTGGATCAATATCACCACATCTTGAACCCATTATTGTTCCAGAAAGTGGAGTAAATCCCATTGATGTTTTAAAACATTTTCCATCAATTATTGCACTTATAGAACATCCATTTCCTAAATGGCATGTAATAATTTTTGAATGCTTAGGATTACCAAGCAAATCTAAGCAACGCTTTGAAACATACAAATGTGATGTTCCATGCATTCCGTAGCGACGAACCTTAAAATCCTTATAATATTCATATGGTAATGCATATAAGAATGAACGTTCAGGCATTGTTTGGTGAAATGCAGTATCAAATACAAATACATGTTTAACATCTTTCAAAACTTTCTTAAATGCTTCATAACCAATTAAATGTGCTGGTTGATGTAATGGAGCCAATGGAGTTAAATTAGCAACTTTTTCTATTACATCATCATCAACAATAACTGATTCCGCAAAAAACTCACCACCATGAACAATACGATGACCCACTCCTTCAATTTCAGTTAGTTCTTTTACAGCCCCTTTTTTTACTAAGGCATCTAAAACTAATTGTACTGCTTCTCCGTGATTATTACATTCTATATGATATGATTCTTTTTCACCATTAACATTAATTTTAAATTCTGGATCTTGAATACCGATTTTCTCCACCAATCCACTTGCAATTACTTTTTCACTTGGCATTTCAATCAATTGAAATTTTAATGACGAACTACCAGCATTTACTGACATAACTTTTGACATGATTATACCTCCATAAAAATAACAACATTATTGTAACATTTTTTTTACAAATATTCTATAAAATTACTATAAAAAAGAAAAAGATTTGTGATAATCACAAATCTATTTTCCTGCAATATCCATGCCATTAGCAACTTGTATCATTTCGGATAATGTTAAAATATCGCTATATATATTATATTCAACACCCGAATATGAATAAGTTAAGATGTTATCATGATAAACGCCAAATCCATTAATCAAATCAACTATATCGCCATTAATTGCATTCACAACAAGTTCCTCATTATCTGCCAATATTTTTTGAACGACAGTAAACGACTTACTTCCTTCATATGTCATAATATGAACTTCAATACCATCTACTGTATATGATGAATGTTCTTTCAAAGTAGCATCTAATGTAGAATTAACTGGATATAAAGGAAGTTCAATTTTACCATTAATGATACTTTGACTTTCTCTTGCAATTTTAATATTTTCTTGAACGTCAAAGTAATTATCACTAAATTTTGCTGCTAAGTCTACTTTTGTAAAATTAACCTTTATGACTGCAATATTGTTTTCGTTATAAACATACACAGAAACAGGCTTTAAATCCTTAGAAAAATGAATTTCTTGCTTATCGTAATTATCTTCATCTAAAAATTTAGGATAACTTGTAATTAAATAACCATCACTTGTATCTTTTATTTCATATTCATCATCAAATGCTGCTAATAATGATTGATAAATATATGGTTTTGGATAATTAAGTGGCCATTCACTTTCAAATTCATATACTTGATTTAACGCTGGTGTTAATACATATACACCATCTAGATTTCTTAATAAAATTTGTTTTTGATTAATTCCTTTGTCTAATTGACTAACTCTAAAGAAATCTTTATCATCTTTTTTTTCATATGAAACTTCAACAAAAAATTGTCTTACATCTTCGCCATTAATAAGTTCCATATTTGCTTCCATATAGTATGATGATAAATCATTTCTAATATTCTTTAATTGTGTTTTAAAATCTGGCGAATTAAAAAATATTTTAAATACAGCTAATCCAACAATCGCTAAAACAAGTAAAACAGCAAAAATCTTCTTAATCATTTCTATTTTTCACCTCTGAACCCTTTTCTATTAAACTTTATGCTTAAATATTTAATTTAATTACTACGAATAAAATATATTTTCTTGAGCATATTAAATAATGAATGAAGGAGGCTAAAAAATGAATATTATACAAAAAAGTGCACTTATTCTTACATTAATTGGAGCAATTAACTGGGGCTTAATTGGAATATTTGAGTTTAATTTAGTTGCAGCTATTTTTGGTGATATGACAGTAGCAGCAAGAATTGTTTATGCATTAGTAGGAATTGCAGCTATAATAAATATAATGTTGTTATTTATCGATCTTGATAAACATGAAGATAGAATATAAAATACATACATAATTATATAGTCACATAAGTTGAATAAAACAAGAGACTTATGTGACTATTTCTTAATTTAGAAAATATATTATAAATTAAAAAATGGATTAATCATTATTAATCCATTTAATACTTTTAATTAATCACCAAAAGAAATGCCAATGTTACGAGCAATTTTAACAACAAATCCATTTGGATCAACGTTGTTACTTCCACCCTTACTTGTTTCTCCAGTTGCACCTCTACCTAAAACATCTTCCAAAGAAACTGTTTGTGGCTTAGCACCAAAAATAGTAACCATTCTTCCAGATTCACCAGCAAATAAAGCATCAACTGCCATACTGCCAAGTTTAGTACATAAACTACGATCATATTGACATGTATGTCCTCCACGTTGTGTATGTCCAATATTTGTTGCACGAACTTCCTTGCCACCTAATAATTTTTCTAATTGATCAGCAAGTTGTTCACCAACTCCACCTAATCTAATTGTATCAGCACTATCTTCAACAATTTTCTTAATTACAACGTCGCCATCTTTAGGTTTAGCACCTTCTGATACAACAATTACAGTATCATGTAAACCTTTTGCATCACGATTTTTAATAACTTCTGCAACTTTATTAACATCATACGGAATTTCAGGTAATAATATGATATCAGCACCACCTGATAAACCACCTTCAAGAGCTAACCAGCCACAATTTCTTCCCATAACCTCAAGAATTTGAACACGATCATGAGAATAAGCAGTTGTTCTAACTCTATCTACTGATTCACAAATAACTCCTAATGCAGTAGTAAAACCAAATGTAATATCAGCATATGAAACATCATTATCAATTGTTTTTGGAACGCCAATAACACGAACTCCTTTTCTTGCAAAATCACGAGCACTTGTTAATGTTCCATCTCCACCAATAACAACTAATGCATCAATATTATTATCTTTTAAATTCTTAACAGCAACATCACTAACATCTTTATGTTGAATTTTTCCATTTTCATCACGATAAGCATAATTAAATAGATTATCTTTATTAGAATTTTTTAAGATAGTTCCGCCCCAATCTAAAATATCTTTTGTATTCTCGACAGTTAATGGCATTGAATCATTAGCATATAAGCCAGCATAACCTTTCTTAAATCCAACAACTTCACATCCATATTTATTAATAGCTGTTAACACAACTGCTCTAACTACAGCATTTAGACCTGAACAATCTCCACCACCAGTTAAAACTCCGATTTTTTTAATTTCTGTCATAATATAAATCCTCCTGTGTTTTATTATCACACAACACATTTAATTTATCATATTTTGACAAATATTTCAAGCATTTTAGTAATCTATTACATTATGCTATATGTTACAATTTAATAAATATAAAGACTGTGTTAATCATTTAAAATATTTTATAATTGCATTAAAAATATTTAATGCAATACTTTCTTGATATTCTTTTGTAACTAAATTCTTTCTTTCCTCAAAATTAGTAAGAAAACCACATTCTACAAGAACACCAATTGGATAAGTATTATTAAGAATATAATAATCTCCAATCTTAACATTTTTGTTTTTCTTATTTAAATTTTTATTAAATTCCTTTTGAATCAAAATAGCTAATTTTTCACTATCTTCCTTATATTTTTGATAAAAAACCTGTAATCCGTTAATTTGAATCGAAGAATAGATATTCAAATGAATACTAACAAAAATATCAGCATCTACTTCATTTATAAATTTTGTTTTTTTCTTTAAATCGATATTTTTTCGAATATTTACATTTTCCGGTGCTAAATCATAATCGCTTGTTCTTGTAATATGCACTATGCAACCATTATTAAATAGCATTTCATATAGGATTTTAGAAATATTTAAATTTATTTCATCTTCAAATACATTATCAACCTCAGCACCATTATCATTACCACCATGACCAGGATCGATTACAACTACTTTCCCAAATATAGCTGCCTTTTCATTTATTAAATTTTTACCTAATGCTGTAAATATTAAACAAAAAATATCAAATATTAATAAAATATTCATTACTTTCATTTTATTCACATATCTCACCATTTGAATATATGAATAAAAAAATGAAAAAAGACTTTGGTAATCCAAAGCCTTCTTAAATTCAAACAATAATTAACGTTTTGAGAATTGTGGAGCGCGTCTTGCACCTTTAAGTCCATATTTCTTACGTTCTTTAGCACGAGAATCTCTTGTTAACATTCCTGCTTTTTTAAGAACTGGACGATAATCTGAAGATGCTTCTAATAAAGCACGAGCGATTCCTAAACGAATTGCACCAGATTGACCAGCAAATCCACCACCAACTACATTACAAGTAATATCAAATAATTCTTGTGTAGAAGTTAATGTTAATGGTTGCTTTAAATCCATAACTAGTGTTGGGTAAGGCATATAGTCATTTACATCTACGCCATTTACTAAAATCTTTCCAGATCCAGGTGTTAAAATAACACGGCAAGTAGAACTTTTACGACGGCCTAATCCATGATATTGAACAAGTGTCTTTTTCTTTGTAGCCATATTCGTTTACCCTCCTATTACTTAATTTCTAATGCTTGTGGATTTTGAGCAGCATGTGGATGCTCAGCACTAGCATATACAAATAATTTTTTGATTTGTGCACGACCTAAAGGTCCTTTTGGAATCATTCCCCATACAACTCTTTCGATTAATTCTACTGGATAATCTTTTAACATTGTACGAGCAGTTCTTGTTCTTAGTCCACCTAAGTATTGAGATACGTTGTAATACTTTTTGTTATCTAACTTATTTTTGCCATTCATAACAATTTTGTCAGCATTAATAACGATAACATAATCTCCACAATCTAAATTTGGTGTATATGTTGGCTTATTTTTTCCAGTAATGACAGCAGCAATTTGAGTTGCCATACGTCCTAATGTTAAACCTTCAGCATTAACAATATACCAATTATGATTGATATCTCCTTTTTTCATCATTGTTGTTTGACGTTGCATTTTTGTTTTCCTCCTTTAAATCAAAGTTTCCGGGGCTTTAATTTAGGCAAAACAGTGCCATATAATATTTTATCATAAAATATCGAATAGTCAATAAATAATTGATAATTTTACAAGCTTTTTTTATTATTTTCACTCTTTTTAAAATTGGCAATAAAATATGAAATAAAAAAACCAATAATCATTAAAATAATACCAACAAATAATTCAAATATATCAATTTTAGTAACATTTTTTACAAAAATAATAATTAGCGAGGCAAAAATAAATCCAAATATTCCAAAGTAAGTTTTAACTTCAAATTTTTTTATTAATATTTCAATCAATTTTGCAATTAAAAATAATCCAATTAAAACTCCAATTCCAAATGGCACTAAAATTTGCATATTATGACCAAATTCACTAAAATTTGTAAGATTTCCAACAGTACTCCATATTCCATCATAATATCCTAATACCATTAAAGTCATTGATCCACTAATACCTGGTATAATCATAGTTGCAGCACCAACAATTCCGACAAGCAATAGTTTTACATAATCAATTAATACTAAATTAGTTAAATCAACATTTTCAGTATTATTTGCTAAAAATGTATAACAAAGCAAAGAAAAAAATACAATTATAAATACTAAATAATTTGAAGGAGCTTTTAAATGATTATTAATTTTTTTATAAAGCAAAGGAATACCTCCAATAATTAAACCAATAAAAAATAAAACTGTCGCTAAAGGATATTTTTCTAAGCAAGGGGGAATAATCTTACTTCCACCTAATATCGCAACAATCATTCCAAAAGCTAATGGCAATATAAAAACAATATTCTCTTTGAACTTTTTAAATAATGTTGTAATTGAATTAATTAATCTTTCGTAAACATCTAAAATCAAAGCTAATGTGCCGCCACTTACTCCAGGAATAACATTTGCTAATCCCATAATTATTCCTTTTATAAACAAAATAAATATACTAAGGAATTTTTTCATAATTATTCTCCTTTTAATAATTTCATAAATATCTCATCTAATATCTCAAATTCTTGTGGATTAATTTCATCTTCAACTTTAAACCATTCATATTTTTCTTTAGTAATTTCTTCGGGAGAAAGCTTAAAATATTTAGCACTTCCTCTTGCACATACTAAACCACTTTCACTAATTAAATAACCAATTCCTGAAAAAGTAAATTTATTTTCATTTGTGATTTTTCCATAGACATATAATTTTTCCCCCAATGGTGTTGGCTTAAGATATCTAATTTGTAAATCAACTGTTACACCAAATTGATTTTTGTTTTTTATTTGTATTGCTCTTCCAATTGTTTCATCAAGTAGAGCTGAAATAATTCCTCCGTGCATTCTTTCAGGATAAGAATTATGTTCTGACTTTCCAATCGTAACCCCAACAAGAATCTCATTTTCTAATGCATAAAAACGAGTATTCAATCCAAATGGATTTTTTGTTCCACACACAAAACAATCAGAACAATTATTTTGTTTATCTATTACTTTTAATTTCATTTTGATTACTTCTCTCTTTTATAATAGGATTATCAACAATATTTAAACCAATAGTATTAGCAAATTCAATTGCTATATTATGTGATTGCGATTCAAAATCATATGGTGAATGTGCATCAACACCAATAATAACTTTATTTCCAACTTCTTTTGCAATTTGCCAAAAAGGTTCATAAGGATATGAATATCTGTTTTCATTACCAATTATGTACTTGCCTTTTCTAATTCCTGCTTCATTAATTTCTAAATAAACATTATTTTTTTTGGCAGCCTCACACATCATTCTCGAATACTTTTGCCATTTTTCATCAAATTTTTTGCAATTCCCCATAACTAAGTCTGGGTGAGCAAAAATTTTAAATAATCCACTATTTAATGCTTCAACTGCATGTAAAGCATATTTTTCAATATATTCATCACTATCATAAATTCTAGGATCATTAAATATATGATGATTTTCACATTTTAAAAAATGATTTCCAAATATTAAATAATCCATTTTATTTTCTTCTAATAAATTTAATAAATAGTTTTTATAACAATTAAAATATTCGCATTCCATACCTAAATAAATGTCAATAATATTTTTATATTTTTCTTTTAAACAATTAACACTATTGATATAATCTTCAAGTTCTTCAAAATTAGCACGCATTCCTTTTTCATTATAAAGATTAGGAAACATAGCGTGATCAGAAAAGCCAAGAATTTTGTAACCTTGTTTAATTGCACTTAACACATATTCATCATCTTCGCCAGAAGCATGACCACATCTTTTCGTATGGGTATGGTAATTATATTTCATTTGCATCACCTTCTTCTTAGTCATACTTTACTTCATTAAGATATAAACCTTCAGCAGGAGCTTTATAGGGACATTTTTGCTTACAATTATCAATATCAAATTTCTCTAGAATCAAATTTTTATCTACTTTATTCAATCCTATTTTTATAAGAATCCCAATCATCATTCTTACCATATATCGTAAAAAACCATTTCCTCTTATTTTAAAAATTAAAATATCATCATCTTGCTTAATTTCAAATAAAAATAATGTTCTTATATATGTATTAGTCTCATCTTTAGTAGTTGTACAAAAATTTCTAAAATCATGTGTTCCTAAAAATAACTTACTTGCTTCTTTCATTTTCTCAACATCCAATTTTTTATTAAGCTGATAAATATAATTTCTTTCAAATAAAGAATAAGATCCCATATTTAATTTATAAATATATTCTTTATCATGAGTGTTGAAACGGGCATGAAAACTATTATCTTCAATTGAACATGAAATAACTCTAATATCTTTAGGTAACAAACAATTCATTGCATGCTGATAATTATTTGCTCCTAAATCCAAATTGCTATCAAAATGAATTACTTGAGCCAATGCATGAACATGAGCATCTGTTCTACCTGCGCTTGTTACAATAATATCTTTATTATGTATTTTTTTTAAAACTTTTTGTATTTCTCCGACAACTGTTGGAAGTCCAGTTTGTATTTGTGATCCATAATATGATGAACCATCATATTGAATTATACATTTTACTCGTACCATTTTTCGATTACTCCCAAATTTTTTTGATAAAAGCAAATATTGTATTTTCGTATTTTCCTAATAATATTGAAATTACTAAAATAACAACGCATATAAAACTGGCGATAAAATCAATATATGAAACTTTTAATTTACGATATTTTGTTCTTTTTTTAGCTGGATAATATCCCCTTGCTTCCATTGCATCAGATAGTTCTCCAGCACGTTGCAATTGTGATAGCAAAAGTGGAATTAATAAAGATATAACAGCAGAAATTTTTTCCTTTAGCTTTCCTTCTTTTAAATCTACACCTCTACTAGCTTGTGCTTTGATAATTTTTTCAGTTTCTTCCATAATGGTAGGAATAAAACGTAAAGCTAATGAAATAATCATTGCTATTTCATGATATGGAAACTTTAAAATTCCTAAAGGTGATAATAATGATTCAATTCCAAAAGTTAAATCCAAAGGTTTAGTAGTAGAAGTTAATAATGTTGTTATTGAAATCATTAATAATAATCTTATAACAATATATAATGTTTGTAAAATTGGTTCCAAATAAATATTCCAATTTATAAGGGGAACTGTAAATAATAATGTTTTTCCCTTTAAAACTAATAAGTTTAATATTAGAAGAAAAAACATCATAAATAACATTGGTTTCATTGTTTTAAAGATAGTTGAAAATTGTAATTTTGCAACTTTAAACAAGATATAGAATATAATAAATAAAAAAGCAAAGCCAATATATCCAATATCTAAAAAAACTGCTATCATTAATACAATCATCATTAAAATTTTAAATCGAGGATCTAATTTATGTAAAATAGAATTTCCAGGAATATATTTTCCAAGTGCAATATTATTCATTATTTACACCTGCTTTCAAAATTTTTGAAATTTCTTGACCTAAAGTCTCAACATTTTTAATTTTTGCTAAATCTAAAATAAGTCCCCTATCTTTTAATTTTTTAGCAAAATAAAATGATGATGGACAATCAAGTTCAGCCTTCTCAAGTAATTTATCATTAGAGAATAAATCGGCAGGTGTTCCTTGAAACACTACTTCACCATCTTTTCAAACAACACACTACTCGCAATATCCTAATACATAATCCAACTCATGGATAACCATAAAAATTGTTTTGCCCATTTTCTTTAATGATA
>CAZYEI010000042.1:0-10351 GCA_964646425.1 uncultured Eubacteriales bacterium
ATTTAAATCAACCAGTTGAAAGACTTGATGATGAAGGAAATGTTGTTTTAGATAATAATCAAGAACCTATTATGGAGTATTCTTTATATCAAAAAGTTGCAAAAATGACAGTTAATGTTACAGATTGGTATTTTACTTCTCCAGCATTTAAAGGTTCTGCTACTACTCGTGAACAAGTTGGAGCAATTATCTCTACAGTTTGCTTAAATGATTTATCTAATAAGAGCGAAAAAGAAATAGATGACTATATTATGAGTGTTTTCGGAGTAGCTTATACTGAATCTGAATTAGCAAAAGGATAATTTATGAATTTGAAGAAGGCACCTATATTGCAAATAACTATATTATCTTTAATATTGGTGTCTTCTATTACTGGATGCAATAATCAAAATTTAGCATCCAGTAATTTTAACAAAGACACCAATATTTTGGATTTAGAAAATATAGATATTGAACAATTACGACAAGAAAAGATTTCAATTACAATTTGGAATACATTAGGTGGTATAAGCTATAACCTAATGGATAATTACATTAAAAAATTTGAAAAAATATATCCTAATTTTTCTATTACTCAAGTAACACAAGGAACAGATGCAGATCTTGATTATAATTTGACTGCAGCAATACCAGCAAAAAAGACACCAACTATGGCAATGATTGATCATCAATATATTGCTGACTATATTTCGTATGGATCAATTGAAAAAATGAATGCTTACTTTGAAGTTGCTTCATTAAATTTTGCTGAAGATAATGATTATTTATCAAATTTGTTAGAAAGTGGAACATCATTTTCTTTAACTAGTGAAATATATTCATTGCCATTTCTCAATTATTCAAATGTATTATATTATAATGAATCATTATTAAATAATTCTATAATATCTTTATTAAAGAATAATTTAAAATGGGAAGGTAATGGCAATTCGCTTATAGATATAGCAAAAAAGATTAAAGAAGATGATGAAACAGTAATTCCTTTATACGTTGATAGCTATGAGTCGCTATATACTATATTAAGTTATCAATATAATGTTCCATATGTTTCATTAACTAATCTAGTGAAAGGACATATAGATTTTGCAAATGATGCTGCCATAGACTTAGTGAAAAAAGTTAAGGAATGGGTTGATAATGGTTGGATTTGTATTGGGGAAAATACTGTAGGTATTGATTCCATAAATCCATTTAATAAAAATGTTGCAATGGTAATTGCACCAACTAATAAATATTTGAATTATACTTCAAGTAATATTAGGGCAACACTAATTCCACAACAAAATAGTGAGTACGTATTTAATGAAATATTGGGACAAGAAGCAATTATTTTTAAAGTGTCACCGCTTAAAGAAAAAATAGTTGCATGGCTATTTTATAAATTTATTACAAATGCAGAAAACAGTCTCGAATTAACTTTAAATAAGGAATGTATTCCTTTAAAAAGTAGTTCATATTATTTAGATTTATATAAAAATAAAATTGAAAATAACGACAATCACTTAGAACAAGATATTTTAACACTATATCCAAACTTAGTTTCATCTATGAAGCAAACTCCTTCATTTGTCGGAGCATTGACATCAAGAGAACAAGTTGGGCTTTTATTAAAGGTTATTTGTTTAAAAGACTTTTCTAAATATTCAGATGAAGAAATTAATAAATATCTTTATGAACAGTTTAAAAATGCATATACAGTTTCGGTGATTGCATTAGGAAATAATTAGAAGGGAGTAAATTATGAAAAATAAATATATATTAAAATTTATTTTATCATGTTTATTTGTATTTATATTAGTAGGATGTAATCAAAATTCTACTTCTTCTAGTATAAATTCAAATAGTAATCCAATAACCAATTCAACAAGTAGTAGTACAACATCAAGTAATAAAGAATCTTCTACTCCAATAGAAAGAATTGATTATGTTTCTCAAACAAAAATTGCATCATCAGACTGGAAAACAAAAAAATTCTTAACTGATGGAGTTGGAGCAGTAACATTATATAATACAGTTGATGGTGATACAGCTCATTTTAAAGAAGGAAATCAAATTATTAAAGTAAGATTTAATGGCGTTAACACTCCTGAGTCAACTGGAAAAATTGAACCATGGGGACATGCTGCTTCTGAATTTACAGGTGATAATTTAACAAACGCCAAGACTATTATTATTGAAACTGAACCAAATGAAAATACAGGAGGTCCAGTAGCTGATTCAACAGGTAGTCGTTATCTTTGTTGGGTTTGGATTTCAGATAAGCCAATCGATGAAGAAGATGGTAGTACTTTAAAATTATTGAATTTAATGTTAGTTGATGGTTCTTACAGTTCAGCAAAAGGTGTTGCTGGAAGCGTTTATTCACAAACTTTTATAAATTGTGATTTACAAGCACAAAAAGATAATTTACGAATTTGGTCAAAAGATTTAGATCCAGATTATTATTATGGCAGTGCTATAAATACTAATATTAAAGAAGTTTGTTTAAATTCTGATGAATATTTAGGAAAACGTGTTGTTGTTGAAGGAATTGTTACGAGAACATTAGGCTTAAATGTTTATATTCAAGAATTTTATGATGATGATGATTCTGGAATTAGTGAAACATATGGAATATATATTTTTTCTAGTTATACAGAATATCGTTCACTGTTTGTTCGTGGTTATCGATTAAGAGTTGTAGGTGTTGTTAGTGAATATCCATCTGGCTCTGGTCATATTCAATTAGTTGATGTTTCATATAATAAATATATACCTGATGAAGAAAATGATATGAAGATTATTTCAAAAGGAAATGCTTATGAAGCATTAGAATTATCACCTGCTGAAGCTTTAAATAAAGATCATTATTGTGTATTAGTAAAATTCTATAATGTTACTGTAACTGGTGGCTATGGTGGTAGAAAAGAAGATAGTGATTCAAATGCAATGACTTTATATGCTAAAGATTCAAATGGATATAAATTCAATATTAGAATTGATTCTTCAACATTCATAAAAGATACCGATGGAAATACAATAGAAACATATAGATATTTTGTTGGTAAGACTTTTGATATTAGTGGAATGGTTGGATACTATGAAAGTGTATCTGGAAATCAAACATATCAATTAATGCTTGTTGCAACAAGTGATATAGTTTATTTATAAAAATAGTTTCAACAAATTAATAAAAATTTGTTAAAATAAACATGAAGAATAAAAGGAGAGGAAAACATGAAAAATTCTAAGAAATTAGCAACCTTAGCAGTTTTATTTGCATTAGTTGGTTGCGGTGGAAATGGAACAAGTACTAGTAATAAAACAAGTAGTAGCAATGCTGGTAATAGTACTACATCAACACCAAGTAACTCAAGTACGCCATCAATAAGTACTGGAGCAGAAGACTTAGCTTACTTAAAATCAGTAGCCCAAAGATTAATTTATGATGGTCGTGGCTGGACTACAGATGGAATAAGAGGCGATATTACAGATTTAATTACTTCAATGGAAGATGGAGCAGTTTCTATATCTTATGCTTCAAGTAATACAGATATTATTGTAATTGATGGAGATAAAGGTATTGTAACATTACCAGAAGCTGGTTCTACAACTATGGGATATGAAGTTGTTACATTAACAGCTACATTAACTTATAAAGGACAAACAACAACTAAGGATTTTAAAGTTAAAGTACATGAAGTAATGGGAGTTTCAAAAATTTCTGATATTCATGCAAATACACAAGCTGATACATATGAAATTAAAGGTACTGTAACTGGAATCAACTCTAGAGGATTTACAGTATATGATGGAACAGGTTCTATCTTAGTATACTTAAACTCTTTACCAACAGTAGCAGTTGGTGATTATGTAAAAGTTTCTGGAACAGTAACTTTCTATCAAAGCGTTGCTCAATATGATTCTTCAGCTTCAGTTACAGTTCTAAATGAAACTGCACCTGCTGAAGCAGTATTTGATTTTACTACTCCTACAGCATATGATGGTGCTGCAATCACAGCATGGGCACAAGATGGTGGTAAAGTAGGACCATATATTACAGTAAGAGGAGCTTTATCTGTTAGCGGATATTACTATAACTTAACAATTGATGGAACAACATATAAAGGTTCATTATCATATCCACTAGAAAGTTCTAATTTTAGTTCTTTTGATGGAAAAGTAGTAGATGTAACAGGTTTCTTACTATATGTTTCTGGTTCAGATACAAAATATGCTAATATTATGGTTACTGATTTAAAAGAACCAGAATTATCTGAAACTGAAAAAGTAGATGCAGTTAAGAATGATTTAACAGTTCCTGCCGCAGCTACAAATTCATTAAGTTTACCTAAGACTGGTGAATATGGCGCAACAATTACTTGGGAATCTGCAAACACAGCTGTTATTGCTATTGATAGTGAAGGTAATGCAACAGTTACTCAAGATGAAAAGAATGCTACAGTTGTAAAATTAACTGCAACTATTTCATTAGGTGAAACTACTGCAACTAAAGAATTTAATGTTACAGTTTTACCTATTAATTTAGAAGCAACACATACAATTACAAACATTAAAACAACAGGAACAGCAGTAACTGGTGCAATTGTTGAAGCAACAGTTGTTGGTGTTAATACTAGAGGTTATTACTTAACAGATGGAACAAATACAATTGAAGTATATGGAAGTGATTCAGCTGTTAAAGAAGGAGATAAAGTATTAGTTCAATTAAATGTAACTCCAAATGAAAAATATGGTTTACAAGGTGGAAATGCAATTTTATTACAAACAATTTCAGAAGGTAATGAATCTGGATTAACACCAGTAAATTATGCGTTTGCAGATTTATATTCAGCATCAAATTCAAAACAAGTTATTGAACAAACATATGTAAACGATATGGTTGGAAAATATGTAGAAGTTACTGGATATATGTTAAGTAATGGAACTTACTATAATTTCTACAAAGAAAATTCTACAGATTCAAGCTCAATTAATTTAATGAATACAACAGATGCTAAATTAGAAGATGTAAAAGCTAATTTAGGAGTAGAAGTTACAATTAGAGCATACGTATATGGATTTAGCCAAGGAGCAAGCGTAACAGAAAAGGCTAGATACATTCAATTAGTATTTGATAAAGTTGTTGCTAAAGAAACACCTAATCCTGATCCTGTAGTTGACAATTTATTTGTTGCTACTGATTGGGAAGAAGCAGATGAATTACAAGCAGATGTTAACGAAGGTGCAAAAATTGTTTATTGGGCTGACCAAAATTGGAGTGGCTCAAAAGTTAACGCTACTACTTCAGTTGAAGATGGCGTATTTACAATTGCTTCAACTTTAGAATCAGGTTCTAACTGGTTTGCATTACAAGCATTTATTAATGTTCCAAATAATGCAGCTGATGATACTTATGATGTTTCATTAACATTAAATTCTTCAGTTGCAGGAAAAATTACATTTAACGGCAAAACTGTTGAATTAGTAGTTGGTGAAAACAAATTAACAGACACAGTTACAGTTGCTTCTGCAACTAGATGGGATGGTGCAGGATATATTACTGCTCCTGTATCAATTCAATTTGGTGTAAATCCTGATGTTGATGCAACAGTTACTGCTGAAGATAATGCAATAATGCAAACTGCTACTTATAGTTTATCAAATATTGTAATTGCAGTTGCTGATACTACAGATGATACACCAGTTACTCCAGCTGAAGCAGTTTTAGCAGCAAGCATTACATTTGATACAACAGCTAATAGAACTGAAATTTCAACAGAAAAGCAAGTTTGGCAAGCAAATGGAATTACTGTAACTGGAGAAAAAGCTTCTTCAACAACTGATGTAGCTGATTATTCAAATCCAGTAAGATTTTATAAATCTTCAAAATTAACAGTAGCTTATTCTAAAGAAATTGTTAAGATTGTAATTACTTGTAAATATGCAAATAAATGTTATTCAAGCAGTGATACAATTCCTGGAGCAACATTAACAGTTGAGGATAAAGTTATGACAATTGTTTTAGATACTCCTGCAACATCATTCACAATTGATTCACTTGCTACACAATTACGTGTTGTTTCAATTGATGTTTATACAGCTGCATAATATATACTATTTAATTATTTGCAAAAAAGATTGTTAAGACTAAGTCTTAACAATCTTTTTACTTCTCGACAATATCTAATAAATGTGCACTTGCACCAAGTAAATCACTTCGTTCACATGTTGCTAAATGATATTTTATGAATTGTTCATATTCTTCATCCGATAAGCTATTTAAGGTAACTCTTAGATAATTACTAGGTCCATCACTAGCAATTATTTTAATTCTTTTTAACTTTAAAATAGAATTAAATCTATCAATAACTTCAATTCTAACCATTGAGTATAAATCATTGTCAAGATTAATCATATGGAAATTATCATCAACTTGATTATTGTTAACAGCCTCTAAAATTTTCTTTTTAATAAATCCATAACTAATAATTGCATAATCATTCATATAATAACTAATAAGAATTTTTCCACCTTTTTTAGTTACTCTTTTTGCTTCTTTAAGTGCTTGTATTTTTTCTTCTTCTTTTAATAAATGATACATTGGCCCAAAAAGCAATGTTACATCAAATGTATTATCCTCAAATATTGATAAATCTAGTGCATTACCTTGAATTATTTTAGCATTTGAATTTTTACTTTTAAAAATTTTAATATTATGTTCAACTAATTCTATTGCATAAACATCATATCCATCATTACTAAGATAAACACTATAAGCACCGGTTCCCGCTCCGATATCAAGAATTTTTTTATTTTTGTCATTATTTAAAATTTGATATATATATTTTAAAGAAGTAATAAATTCAACTTTACCGTGTCTAGTTTGTAATCTATGATCTTCATTAAAATGTGAATAATAATCCTCTAATAGAGAAATTTTAGTATTTGTACGTTGAAAATTCATATTTATCTCCTAATTATCATCAAATAAGTTTTTAGCAGCTTCGCCAAATGTTTTAATTTCAAATTCTTTGAATGCAGTAATATATTTTAATAATTTTTCAATATAGTCCCAATGATTATTTACTTCAAAGTCATATGAATGTCCAGCAATAACAAAAATTGATTTATCAAGTGTATTGCTTGCAAAATTTTTTATTTGTTCATAAATATTTTTGTCATCATATATTGCATTAATTCCTATATGGAATGAATCTGTAGGAATTGAAAAATCATTTTCTTCCTTTTTTAAGGGGATTCTAAAATATTTAATAGAAGTATTTGCTCTGATTATGTCAATTTCTCTTTCACTACATTTATCAAAAGGCGTTCCAAAGGAAACAATTTTTCTATTAAATATTTGTTCTAAATTTTCAATATCAATTTTAACTTCATTTATTAATTCATCTTTAGAAAGAGAAGTAAGATATTGATGAGTTAAAGTATGACTGGCAATTTCGTGATTTTTATATAAGTCAATATTATTTCTTAAAACTAATCTTTCAATAGGATAAGTATTATTGTAGTACCAAACATAATTTTCTAAGCCAGAGTTTAAATTGAAAGTTGCCGATATATTATATTTATTTAATAAATCTATTAATTTCTTATCATAGATTGTTCCATCATCAAAACTTAATACTAAATACTTTTTGCTCATAATAACCCTCCTTACAAGATACAAATATTTTAACATTTTTATGGATAAATATAAATTATATTTATCAAAATTTAGAATATAAATAAAGTCAATTTTCTTTTTATTGAAAGGAAAAGATATTTTTGATATATTTTAAATATAAAAGGGGATTGATTAAAATGAAGAAAATTGGTTTTGTTGTAGCCGTATCTAGAGAATTAAAAAAGGTTTTTGAGAAATATGGAAGACCTAAAAAAGAAATAAATATTACTGGTTATAACATTTATGTATATGAATTGAATAATAAAGAAATATATATAATTCATAGTGGCTGTGGTAATATTGCTAGTAGTAGTGCTACTCAAGTATTAATTAGTTTATATAATGTAGAAATGATTGTTAATTTTGGAGTGGTTGGTGGATTAGATGATTCTTTAATGGTTGATGATGTTATAATTGTCGAGAAAATAATTCATTATGATTTTGATACATCTTTAATTGATAAAGATATGAAAAAACATCAATATGCTGAATTTGATTCTGAATATATTCCAGTTAATCAAGATATACTGGAAAAAGTAAAATCTTTAATTCCTAACGGAAAATATGTTATTGATGCTTGTGGTGATCATTTTGTAGATTCATCATCTGAAAAGCGTTTGTTAAATGAAAAATATGGTGCTAAAATTTGTGAAATGGAAGCTGCTGGAATATTAATCACGTGTCATCGAAATAAAATACCTTGCCTATTAATTAAGGCAGTTAGTGATGATGTTAATGGTGGTGGAAAGGATTTTGAAAAAAATATAAATAGTGCAGCCAATAAAGCAATAGATTTAGTAACAAAACTTTTGGATATTTTATAATTTTGGGATTAGAAATTTTTTGTTTTTTTTGCTATAATATACATAGATAGATAATTTGTCAAAAAATATGTTATGAGGTGATGAAAATATGACATTCCAAGTTGGAAATTATGTGGTACATTCAAGTCAAGGTGTATGTTTGGTTAAAGATCGTGTTTTTAACTCTTTTGCTTTTGGAAGTGAAAAGGAATATTATGTTTTAGCTCCTTTACATGATCAAAGGAATATAAGATATATTCCGGTGGATGTTGCCCATAAAAGTTTACGTAATATTATGAGCAAAGAACAAATGTTGAATTGTATTAAAAATTTACCAAATGTAATTGGTGAAATTAATCTATCTAAAAATGCGAAAAAAATGTTTATTGAACAGGCAAATAAAAGTATGGATACAATAGATAAGATTAGATTAATGAAAACTATGTATCTAATTAAAGAAGAATGTGAAAAAAAAGGAAAGTCAATGCCTTATGCTGATGAAATTGTATTAAGGGAAGCAGAAAATTTCTTTTTTGGTGAAATTGCAATTGTAATGAATATTCCAATTGATGAGGTATTAGGATTTATTTCAACAATAATCGAAAATTAATTTGATAAAAAGAATTCATAAAAATTATGAATTCTTTTTTTACAACTTTATTTATTATAAATAATATGATATATTATTTATAGTTAATAACAATATGGAGGAAAATAAAATGGGCAGAATAATAGGATATAAGTCTGTTGATAATACTATTTTTATTGAATTCGATAATGGAAAGAAAAATATTGAAATTATAGATGGTGGAATTATAAGAGTCTATGAGCCTTATGCTGATAGTGATTTTTCGTTTGCGATTTCTGAAAAACCAATTGGTAACAAATCATTTAAAATTAATAAGACCTACAATGGAATAAAAATCTTAACCTCATATTTAACTATTAGAGTAACTGATGATGGTGAAATAAATTTTTATGATTTAACTGATGTTGAAATTTGTCGTGAGTTTAAAAGAAATAAAGAAAATAAAAGAAAAGAAGATTTAAGTATTTTAGCTCTTGAAGGACATGAGACCAATAATCAAGATAATAATCATAATATTTCTATTAATAAATATATCAATCATGATGATGTATTTTATGGTTTGGGAGATAAAACTGGTTTTTTGAATAAAAAGGCATATTATTATGAAATGTGGAATACAGATGATCCTAAACCACATGTTGATTGTTATAAAAGTTTATATAAATCTATTCCATTTATTATGTGTTTAGGTTCTCATAAACCATATGGTATATTTTTTGATAATACTTATAAAACTTATTTTGATATAGGAAAAGAAAATGAATATTGTTTATCAATTGAGGCTGATGAAGGCCCGTATAATTATTATTTTTTTGCAGGAGATACAATGAAAGATGTTTTGAATTTATATACAACATTGACAGGGAAATGTCCTTTACCTGCTTTATGGACATTAGGATATCATCAATCAAGGTGGTCATATGAAAATGCAGCTGAAGTAAAGGAACTAGCAGAGAATTTTCGAAAATTTGAAATTCCATGCGATACAATTCATTTGGATATTGATTATATGGATGGTTATCGCGTATTTACTTATGATGATGTTAAATTTCCTGAGATGCCGAAATTAGTAGAATCATTAGGGAAAGATGGCTTTAAAATTGTAACAATTATTGATCCGGGTGTAAAAGTTGATGAAGGTTATAAAATATATGATGTAGGAATTGAAAATGATAGGTTTGCTAAGGATGAAAATGGAAATATTTATGTAAATGCTGTTTGGCCAGGCGATTCTGTATATCCTACTTTTACAAATGAAGATACTAGAAAATGGTGGGCTCACAATACTAAAAAAGT
>CAZYEI010000043.1:0-10295 GCA_964646425.1 uncultured Eubacteriales bacterium
TAGAGATGTTACATCATTATTTAGTTCAGTTAATCCTATGAATGGTGAAGAAACATTAACTGGAGCTTATTACGCTGTATTAACATATGTTAATGTTCCAACAGGTGATTACACTGTTGAACTTTTAATTGATGGTGTTGCAGTTGCTTCAATAACTGCTACAGTTGCATAATAAAGGAGGAAAAAAATTATGAAAAAAGAATATACAAAACCTACTTTATCTATGAATGATTTTGAAATTTCTACAGAAATCGCAAATTTAGCTTCAGCAGGTTCAACAAAATATGGGGATGTTGTTGACGCTGGAGATATTTGGTCAGATGTTCAATAATTAGATAAAATGAATAAAAAAAATATCATTGTATTGATGATATGTTTATTAACGGGTGTAGGTTGTTCTACACCCGTTAATAGTACTAAAACAAGTACTGTTAGTTCACATATATCATCAAGTAGTTCATCAACTAATATTTCAAGTACAAATACATTAAATTCAGATAATAGTAATTCTAGTGATTTAAATAAAAATAGCACTATTACTGATACAATATCTATTTCTTCTAATTCAAATGGTAATAAATTTGATGTTAGTAGTAGTTATAGTGGAAATGATGACTTTAGTTGGGGAAGTATGGTTTGGCCTGATTAATAATTAATTTGACCTCTTTGTGAGGTCTTTTTTTTACTAAACTATAGTTACTTTTATTCTTCAATTATGATATACTATAACTAATAATTATAGTAGAATATGAGGTGTGTGTTTATGAAAGTATTATTTGTTGGGAATAGTCATACTTTTACTCATGATGTTCCTGCTATTGTAAATGGACTATTTATTGAAAATAATAAAGAATGGCAATATAAAGAAATGACAGTTTCTGGCGAAACATTATTATTTCATTCAAAAAGAGAAGAATTATTAAATGAGATAAACTTAGGAAATTATGATATTATAATTCTACAAGAAAGAGCATCTAATTTCAGCTCCGAACTATTTTATGAGGGCTTTAATTCACTATATAAATATATAATGGATAATTCAAAATCAAGTATTTTAATGTATATGATATGGTCTAATGAAGCGAAACCAGAAGTTCAAAAAATAATTACAAATTGCTATGTTACTGCTTCTAGAAATGCAAATGTATCATTGGCTGCTGCTGGTGTTGTTTGGGATATAATTCGCCATAAACATAAAGATATTGTTTTATATTCAGATGGCAATCATGCTACAGAAATCGGCGCATATTTAGCCGCTTCGACAATATTTTATTCACTAACTAATAGAAAAGAAATTTTAAATGTGAGTGACAATAGTGACATTGTTAGAAAATTGAAATTGAATATTGAACATGTAAAATTGATTCATAGTATAATTTCAAAGGTTCAACAATGTGAACTAAGTGCTTTAGAAGATTTACTATCTATAAAATAATACTTTAATATATTTACTAGATGTGTTAAAATATCCAACGACAAATGAGGTGTGTAGTATGAAAAAAATAAATAAAATATCCAGTTTAGCATTGTTAGTTTTACTTGTATCAGCATGTCAAAATAATGCGAGTTCATCTAATAATGCTCAAAGTACAAATGGTACTTCGAGTAGTTCGACAATAATAAGTTCTAGTACTAGTAGCAGTTCTTCAAGTACAAGTAGTGCATCAAGTAGTTCAACAACAGTAATTTCAAGTTCTAGTGCTAGCAGTAGTAACAATAATTCAGTAACAAATAATAAATTATATGATGCAACATTAGAAAGTAATGCTCCGTCATATTATGAATCTGTTAGAGGTTTAAAGGGTATAGAATTAAAAAATGCATTGCATGAACTAATTGATGGACATACAGAATTTTCTTATAATAGTTCAATTAATAGTTATATGAAGACATATGATGTTGATGTTAATAATCCGAATAATATTATGTTAGTTTATACAGGAACTGCTTCAAAAAATACATCATTTAATAAAGAACACGTTTGGGCTAAAAGTCATGGTAATTTTGGAACAGCAAAGGGTGCAGGTTCTGATTTACATAATTTAAGACCATGCTATGAAGGAATTAATTCATCTAGAGGCAATAAGGATTTTGCTGAAGGTGGAAATGAGTATGATAAATATCCTGGTAATTATACGACATCAAATACATTTGAACCACGTGATGACTTTAAAGGTGATGTAGCTAGAACTATCTTCTATATGGCAACAAGATATGATGATGCAAGTTTGGATTTAGAACTTAATTCTCCAACTGATAAAAATAGATATTTAGATTTATCAAGTGGAGCAACTGGGGTTCATGGTAATTTTGATGATTTATATAGTTGGGCTACAAGTGGAATTGACCCTGTTGATGATTACGAGGTAAATCGTAATAATATTATTTATAAAGATTATCAACACAATAGAAATCCATTTGTTGATCATCCGGAATTTATTATTATGATTTATGATAAAACATACAATGGTGCAGGTGCTTTAAATGATACATCTGCTGGACTTGCAACTCCTGAAGAAAGTGCACAAAAAGTAATTGCTATGATTAATGAAATAGGTACTATTACATTAAATTCCTTAAGCAAAATTGAATCTGCTGAAGTGGCTTATAAAAATCTTTCTTCTGAAGCTAAAGATTTAGTTTCAAATTATAATGTTTTACTAGAAGCTAGAACAACTTACAACGAATTATATGAAGAAAAAATCGTAGAACATATTATTTCACTAATTGATTCGATAGGTACTGTTACAATCGATGACAAAGAAACAATTGAAGAAGCTGAAATAGCTTATGGAAAATTAACACAAAAACAAAAAGATCAAGTAATAAACTATAATTTATTATTAAGTGCAAGAGAACAATTAGATGAATTATTAGCTCAAATTGAACAAACTAATAAAGTTATTTATGATGGCGTCTTTATGGACTCTAATGGTGTATCTGGAGCATATGGTGATTATAACTTTACAATGAATGGTAAATCGTGGACAATAAAAAAAGGATACAAGAGTGGAGAGTTTAGAGTTGGTCATAATAAAGCTAATACATTGGATAGTAAGTTTTATACTCCATTAGGATTAGGCTCTAATGTAGATGGTTCATCTTTAGAAATGAATTTTGATGTAAATAATGCTAGAGGAATTACTTTTGAACTGGGTGAATGTTATGGAACTCCAAGTAAATTATTTATTTTAAAATCGCTTGATGGTGGTGCAACTTTTGTAAAATGTTGCGCAATTAATTATGTAAAAGGATCAACTACTAAAATCGCTTATGAAGGTGATATTGATTCTAGTGTGAGATATGCACTTGTTGTTACAGGAACTACTCCTAGAGTTGTTTTAACAAGCGTAGAAATTAGAGGAATAGCATAAAAATCAGGCATAGCTAAATTTGCTATGCCTGATTTTTTGCATATAGATATTGTATTACATCCTTACGTCTAATTATACCAATAAACATATTGCGATCATCAATTACTGGAACAAAATTTTGATTTATTATTAACTCAATTAAATCTGCCATTTCTTTATTAATATCAATCG
Source organism: uncultured Eubacteriales bacterium (assembly GCA_964646425.1). Taxonomy (GTDB): domain Bacteria; phylum Bacillota_I; class Bacilli_A; order RFN20; family JAISJY01; genus CAZYEI01. Next base: position 3,546 of record CAZYEI010000043.1, read on the forward strand.
CCTTATAATGCCTATGAATTTTAATATCTTTAATTTTAAGATTATCAAGATTAATGAAAGATACTTCATTACGCCTTTTTAATGACCATAAAATATCTCCTTCAGTAATTGTATCAATATATTTTCCATCTCTTGAGATAATTGGAATTGAAGTGTATCTATGGTATTCCATTTTTTCTAAAGCTTGGCGTAAAGTAAAATCATCATAAATAAATGTTATGTCATTTTTGGGAATTAAAAAGAATAGAATATTCATTTTTTAGATCTCCTTTATCTTTATATATTTATTATAAATAATAAACAATTATTTTTCAAATATAGATAGATTTAATTCGAACATCAAAAAATACAAATTTAATTTGTTAAACAAATAGATTTTTGCTGTTAAAAAAATATTAATTAAATTTAATCATTTCGATAAAAAAATAGCGAAAAACAATAGAAAAATATTGCATATTTTTACAAAATATACGATAATATAAGCGTTAGATTTAAGGAAGGAGTTATAAAAAATGAATTATTCTCATGAAGTTCAAGAAATGTGTACAGTTAGACAAGGCTGTAATCACGGACCTGCTCCAATTCCTGAAGAAGGAAAATGGGTAAAGTCAAAACAAATATCTGATATCTCTGGTTTATCACATGGTATTGGATGGTGTGCACCTCAACAAGGAGCATGTAAATTAACATTAAATGTAAAAGAAGGAATTATCGAAGAAGCTTTAGTTGAAACTTTAGGTTGTTCTGGTATGACTCACTCAGCTGCTATGGCTGCTGAAATCTTACAAGGAAAAACTTTATTAGAAGCTTTAAATACTGACTTAGTTTGTGATGCTATTAATGTTGCTATGCGAGAAATCTTTAAGCAATTAGTTTATGGTCGTACTCAAACTGCTTTTTCTGAAAATGGTTTACCAGTTGGTGCTTCATTAGAAGACTTAGGAAAAGGATTACGTTCACAAGTGGGAACAATGTTCGGAACTAAAGCAAAAGGTGTTCGTTATCTAGAAATGTCTGAAGGATATATTGTTGATTTAGCATTGGATGATAATGATGAAGTTATTGGATACAAGTTCTGTCATTTAGGAAAAATGATGGCTGCTATTAGAGGTGGAGTTGATCCAAAAGAAGCTTATGAAAAGAATGTAGGCACTTATGGAAGATATGCTGATGCTGCAAAGTATATCGATCCTAGAAAGGAATAGGAGGATAAACGAATATGGCATTATTTGAAGGTTATGAAAGAAGAATTGACACTATTAATGTAACTTTAGCTAAATATGGATTTAAAACAATTGAAGAAGCTAGAGATTTATGTTTGAAAAAAGGTGTTGATGTTGAAAAAATAGTTAAGGGTGTTCAACCAATTGCATTTGAAAATGCTTGTTGGGCATATACATTAGGTGCTGCAATTGCATTTAAGAAAGAAGTTAAAGATGCAGCTACTGCTGCTGAATGCATTGGTGAAGGTTTACAAGCTTTTTGTATTCCTGGCTCTGTTGCAGAAACTCGTAAAGTTGGTTTAGGACATGGTAATTTAGCTGCGATGTTATTAAGAGAAGAAACTAAGTGTTTCTGTTTCTTAGCTGGTCACGAATCATTTGCAGCTGCTGAAGGTGCTATTGGTATTGCTCGTTCAGCTAATAAAGTTCGTAAAGAACCATTAAAAGTAATTTTAAATGGTTTAGGTAAAGATGCTGCATATATCATTTCTCGTATTAATGGATTTACATATGTTGAAACTGATTATGATTTCTATACAAGTACATTAAAAGAAATAAGAAGAGTTCCTTTCTCAAATGGTGATAGATCAAAAGTTCTTTGTTATGGTGCTAATGAACCATTAGAAGGCTTAGCTATTATGATTAGTGAAAATGTTGATGTTTCAATCACAGGAAACTCAACAAACCCAACTCGTTTCCAACATCTTGTTGCTGGAACATATAAGAAATGGGCTAACGAAAATGGAAAGAAATATTTCTCAGTAGCATCTGGTGGTGGTACTGGAAGAACTTTACATCCAGATAATATGGGTGCTGGTCCTTCATCATATGGATTAACTGATTCAATGGGTAGAATGCATGGAGATGCTCAATTTGCTGGTTCATCAAGTGTTCCTGCTCATGTTGAAATGATGGGATTAATCGGTATGGGTAATAACCCAATGGTAGGAGCAACTGTTGCTGTCGCTGTTGCCGTTGAAGAAGCAAGTAAGTAATAAAAATAAAAACTGTTAAGAAAATAAAATCTTAACAGTTTTTTTATTAGTGTTTTTTGTGAAATTTAATCAGTAAAATTATCGAAGTAACCTTGTACTAAAATAATTGGTGTTCCTTTATCGCCTGAACCACTTGTTAAATCACATAAAGAACCGATTAAATCAGTTAATTGTCTTGGGGTAGTTCCTTGTGATGCCATATTGCCGACTAAATTATTATTTTTAGCTTTAATACTATTTGAAATTGCTTCTTTTAAGGCTTCACCACTTAAGTTTTTAAAGTCATTGTCTGCTAAATACTTAAGTTTTAGTTCATTTGGTGTTCCGATTAATCCATTTGTAAATGCAGGAGAAACAACAGGATCTGCTAACTCCCAAATTTTTCCTTGAGGATCTTTAAAAGCCCCATCACCATATACCATAACTTCTATGTGTTTGCCTGTCTTTTTTAATATTTCTGCTTGTATTCCTTCGACTAAGTTTTGACAATTTCGAGGGAATAATTTAATTTTGTTTTCAGTTGATTTATTTGAACCTAACAATCCATATTTTTCATTAAAACCATTTCCATCAATTGAAGTGGTTAAGATATCATCTAATCCAAAGACAATTTTGGCACCAGCATTTTTTAAAATTCTTTTTGTTCTTGCACGAGTATGAATATCACAAGTTAATACTTTGCTTGTATAGTTTAAGATAGTTTTTGCTTGGTTAGCAAAGACAATTTCTACTTCTGCGCCTTCTTCTCTAATTAAATTCTCATAATATTCAACATAATCTACTCCTGTAAATTCATGTTTATTATATCCAAATAATTTACGATATTCTTTTAATGATAAAACATCTGAATACGGATTTATTCCTGCTTCATCTAATTGATCATAAGTAAGAAGTGCATTACCAACTTCATCGCTAGGATAACTTAACATTAAAATAATTTTTTTAGCACCACGTGCAATTCCTCTTAAAACTATTGCAAAACGATTTCTTGAAAGAATTGGAAAAATGACACCAATTGTATCACCACCAAATTTATTTTTGACATCTGCTGCGATAGCATCAATTGAAGCATAATTTCCTTGAGCTCTAGCTACAATTGATTCTGTTAATGCAATAACATCTCTATCTCTGATTGCAAAGTTTTCTGCTTGTGCTGCTTCTAAAACACTACTAACAGCAATATTAACTAGATTGTCTCCTTCTCTAATAATAGGACATCTAATTCCTCTTGATATAGTTCCAACTTTTCTTTCCATATAAAACACCTCTTTTTACAAAGAAATTATACAACTACATTTTTATCGATTCAATAAAATAATAAAAAATTTTTATTGACTAAAAAAATATAGGATATTACACTTATTAATAAATTGAAAGGAAAATATTTATATGAACGAAAAAGAAAAAATGTTACTAGGCAAAATTTATGATGGTAGCGATAAAGAATTATTTGAATTAAGAACAAGAGCTCATAAATTATCGAAAATGTATAATGATACAATTGATGATGACTATGAGTTGAGAAATAAAATATTGAATGAACTAATACCTAATAGAGGTGAAGGCGTATATCTTCAAGGACCGATTTATTTTGACTATGGCGTTTTTACAAAAATAGGGAAAAATACTTTTGCAAATTTTAATTTAACAATATTAGATATTTGTCCAGTTACAATTGGAGAAAATGTTTTTATGGGACCTAATGTTTCTCTTTTAACACCATTACATCCTTTAAGATTTCAAGAAAGAAATATGTATATGAATGATAAAGGATTAATCACTGATAAAGAATATGGTGCTCCAATAACTATTGGTGATAATTGTTGGATTGCTGGAAATGTAACAATTCTTGCAGGAGTAACAATTGGAGAAGGGTGTGTGATTGGTGCTGGTAGTGTTGTAACTAAAAATATACCCGCCAATTCTTTAGCATATGGTAATCCATGCAGAGTTGCTAGAACTATAAGCGAGAAAGATTCTATTGAATTAAAACAACATTTATTTTAAAATAATAATAGGAGGAAATAAGATGTTAGAATTTAAATATGATACTCAATTATTAATTGAAGGTACAAATTTATCTGAAGATGCAATTAATGAATATATTACTAATAATATTGAAGGTGATTGTTTATTGGCTGTTGGAGATGAAGAATTAATAAAAATCCATTTTCATACAAATACTCCATGGAAAGTATTAGAATATTGTTCTACCTTAGGAGATATATATGATATTGTTGTAGAAAATATGGAGAGACAAGAAAAAGGATTAAAAGGATAAACAAAAAATTGGGATTTTGCCCAATTTTTTTTGTTTAAGGGGTGATTTAGATTATAAAATTAATATATTTTTGAAAAAAATTAAAAAAAATTTGTGATAATAGTTTTATTTTTCATTCTCTATGATATAATTTATGTATACATAAATATGTTCATAATTAAAGGAGGCGAAAAAGCTTATGAATAAGAAAGTCAATAGATTAGCGAAAGGATTAGGCTTTTTTAGCATCGTTATAGGAGTTGTTTTTGTAGGACTAGTATATGGTTTGAAAAAAGACTTAATGATTGCTGAAATTGGTAAACTGTTCGATTATGCTATCGATTTTATGTTCCATCGTGAATGGGTTGGTAGAGTTCTAACTGCTAACTTAATGATTATCGGTTCGTTGGTTGTTGCAATTGCTTGGATGATATTGTGTATCAAAAAGAAAAGAATTTTTAACGGAGTATTTGGTTCGTTTGGAGTTCTAGGTGGAGTTACTGCTCTACTAATGATGTATAAATATCGAAAAAGTCTTATCTTCAATGCTGACAATAGCCCTATTTTAGGAAATGCAATCATAATTATGCTGGTTTTATTTTTATTACTAATGGCATTAAATATAATTGTTTCATTCTTAAATGTGGTATTATCAACTAATGAAGAAGACAAATGCAATTCTACGTTAACTAAGAAATTAGATAATATAGCTGGCTTATTATTTGCGCTACTTGCAACATTAATTGCAGTTGGATGTTTTATAGCAGTAGCATTTAGATTTAATGGAGTTATGAATAGAGCACCTAAGTTTTATCATTTTGTTCTTGATTTATTTAATATAGCAAAATGGGATGCTACTAATATTACTACTAATTTCTCAGCATTTGCAGTATTATTATGTGTTGCCTTTTGGTTTGTATATAATATTACTAAAGAGCGTTCACAAGTTGGACCATTATCATTGGTTATAACTTGTGGTATGCTGGTTGCGCTTGTTAATTACAAAGATACATTTGCATTTTATCTTGAACACGATTCAGTAAATTTGAGTATTGTTGTTTATGTGTTTTATATTTTATTAGTACTTGCTACTATTACTACAATAATTGCATTAAGTGCTGATTGTCTTGCTGCATCAGAAAGTGTTAAAAAAGTTGATGTAATTAATATTAGAGTTACAGGTGATATTCAATTGGCTCAACTTGTTGAAAAAGAAGATAATCTAGAAGATTTAGAAAATGTTGAAGTAGCACAAGAAACACAAGAAGTTATAGAAACACCAGTCGCAGAACCTGCTTCAAAAATTGAAGAAGCAATTGCTGAAGAAGTAAGTGATGTGGAAGAAGTATCTGAAGAGGCTCAAACTTTTGAACTTGGTGGAGATTTAATCGAAGTTGTTGATGAAAATAACAAGAAATTGATTATCAACAAACGCTTATATACAAATAAGCTATGTTTAGCAAATGATGATTTAAAACATAACTACAATGTTATTAAGAATGCTATCTTGAAATATAGCAAGGTTCGTTCAAGAATTAGCTCAAATTATGAATCATTTAGAAGAGGAAGAAAACTTCTTGTTAGATTTAATGTTTTGGGCAAAACATTAAGAGTCTATTTAGCACTAGATCCTAACGAATATCCAATTACAGTTTATCATCAAAGAAATGAAGGCAGTAAAAATAAATATCAATTAGTTCCAATGATGTTGAGAGTACGTTCTCCTAGATCAGTTAGAAATGCTGTTAGATTAATTGATGAATTAATGGAAAAAGAAGGCTTAAAACTTGTTAAAAATTTTGTTGAAGTCGATTATGCAAAAGAGTTTAAATATGATTCAAATGCATTATTAATCAAAGATGGATATAAAAAATTAGTTCGTGATGAAATTGATGAAGCACATGCAGATGAATTATCAGATGCTGAAGCTATGAAAGTTGTAGTTAATAAGGAAATTGAAGAAGTTATAGAACCTCAACAAAAAGTTGTAGCTACAAATGCTAAAATTAATAAGTCAATTGTGAATGTTGATCAAATAAATCAAGTGTTTGAATATGATGAATATGTTACACTTGAAAAATTAAAAGAAAAAGGTTTGGTTAATAAGAAAACTAATTACATTAAAGTATTAAGCCGTGGTGTAATTAACAAGCCAATGACAATCGAAGCTAATGAATTTTCACTAAAAGCAGTAAAAATGATTGTTTTGACTGGTGGAAGCGTTGTTAAATTAGTTTCTAAATAAAGTTAAGTAATGTAAGAAGAGAATTGA
>CAZYEI010000044.1:0-10055 GCA_964646425.1 uncultured Eubacteriales bacterium
AAATGAAGAACTATTCTTAAATAACTCTTTTACAATTCTATCTTCTAAAGAATGGAAAGTAATGACACATAATCTTCCGCCTTTATCTAATAATGATAATGCATCGTTTAGTCCTTTAGCTAAAACATTTAATTCATCATTTACTGCAATTCTAATTGCTTGAAAAGTTTGCTTTGCTGGATGACCCTTTTCTCTTTTTTTACTAGCAGGAATTGCTTGTTTAATAATATCAACTAATTGAAATGTAGTTGTTATTTTTTGTGTTTGTCTAAATTCACATATCTTTCTTGCTATTGACTTAGCATATTTTTCTTCACCATATCTAAATAAGATATCTGCAATATCTTTTTCTCTCCATGTATTTACAAGAGTATAGGCACTGAATTCTTGTCTTTTATCCATACGCATATCTAAAACAGCATCATGATTATAGGAAAATCCTCTTTCAGCATTATCTAACTGAGGTGAAGAGACGCCCAAATCGAACAAAATACCATTAACTTTTGATATTCCACGAGTTATTAATTCTCCTTTCATATCTTTAAAATTGGCATGTATCAATGTAAATCGGGGTGAGATTTTTGATAATCGTTCGCGGGCAATCTCTATTGCTATTGCATCTTGATCAAAGCCATATAAATGACCCCCAGTTTTTAACTGCTCTAATATACGTGAACTATGTCCTGCACCTCCAACAGTTGCATCAACATAGACACCACCATCAAAAATTTTAAGTCCTTCTAAACACTCAAGTAACATAACTGGAGTATGATTAAATTCTTTCATATTAAATCATTCCTCCCATACCTGATACTTTATCTAATTCGTCTTCAAAAACATTATTTGCTTCTAAATCATATTTTTTCCACGCTTCTAATTGCCAAATTTCTAAATGATCAAAAGCACCAACTATAACACATTGCTTAGTAATACCAGAAAGTTCAAGTAAATTTTTAGGTAATTTTACTCTACCACTTTTATCACATTCATATGGAGTTGATTTACTAGAAATGGCTCTTCTTATTTGTCTTCCTGAAATAGAATCTGTAGTAGTACTTAAAAGACTTGAAACATATTCATTCCAACTATCACTAGGATAAATTGCAATACAACCTTCACAGCCTTTTGTAATAAAAGATTCTTCATCAAATAAATCACGAAATTTTGATGGAATAACTATGCGTTCTTTATCGTCAATTGATGAAATTATTTCACCAAGAAAATTAAGTTTCATAATTATCCCACCTTTCTCTACCACTTTATGCCACTTTTTACCACTACACACTAATTTTAACATATTTTTTTCTTTTGTAAACACTTTTTTATAAAAAATAAAAAAAAATAAATTAATTTAATTTATGTAACTAGCAAATAATTTATAAATAATAATTACTTAATTAAAAGATACTAATAAATACTTACTTATATTTATTAGTATCTTTTAATTTTACTGCTTATATTCATTTCTTTTAATATTATATTTTGTGATTATTTCTTTTAAATAAGGAATTAATAATTTAATAAATGTTACTATGATTGGTGATATGATCATTCCCATAAAACCAAAAACAGTTCCTAAAATTAAAATCCCCAAAATACCTTCAATTGGATGCAATGAAATAATTGACTTTAAAATAATCGGTTGCGTAATATTTGACTCGATAAATTGAGCGAATAAAACAATCAACAAAACTATAAAAGCAAACTTTGGATCAATGGTAAAAGCAACTATTACAGCAGGAGCGCCACCAATAATTGGGCCAACATATGGAATTAAATCAAAAATGGCAACAATAAATCCAAAAATAATCGCATAATCAAGTCCAATGATATAAAAACCACCACCTGCCAATACCCATAATATAAGTGAATCCAATAAAATGCCATATATGTATCTATAGCAAAAGCGTTCAAATTTATTCAAAAATGGATAAATATCTTCACGATATTTTTGAGGTATTATTTTTTTTATTTTTTCTTTAAAGCCTATAAAATCAAACGACAAATATAAAGCACCAATAAAAATAATTCCTACTATTGTTAAAAACGAAAAAATATTTGAAACCACTTTAGTGACACTTGGTAAAATTTCATCAATTGAATTTTCAAATATATCAATTATATGAATATTAATGCCAAATTTATTCAAGATTTCTTGAATAAATAAATCAATGTTCGCAATAATATTAGGTAAATCTTTAATTAAAATTTCCAATTGCGTAATAAACGATGGTAATATTATCAGCATTATCAAAAAAATAACTAAAATTAATAAAAAATAGCTTAGTAATACACTATATTGTCTTTTTATTTTCTTTCTAATAAAAAAACAAACAATAGGTTCCATTATAAAACTTAAAAATATTGCAAATAATACTGGAATAATACAATTAAAAATTTTTTTAATTATTGATAATATTCCCACGTAATAAAAGACAATTATTCCTAATAGAGAAAGAAGAAAAATACTACCATATTTAATTAATTTATTAATAAATTTATAATCAAATGAATTATTCATATTTTCCTCCTTACTCTTTTATTATTTGTCGCATAAAAAAAATAAAACAGATTCTTTACAAAAATCTGTTTTTTTATAATAATTCATTTAACTTTTCTTTTAACGAAATATTTTTTTGTTTTAAATCCTCTTGTTTTATTCCAAATTCAAATGCAGAAATATTTCCAATAATAAATAAATTATGTTTTGTTCGTGTAATACCAGTATAGATAAGTTTTCTTTTCAACATAATTTGATGTTCCCAATAAGTTAATATTATAACATTTTTATATTCGCTGCCTTGTGATTTATGGACACTAATACAATAAGCATGAGTCAGATTAACGAAATTACTAGAATCATATGTAACATAATTTCCATCAAAATCAACAATAATTGTTGATTTTCGATTACCATCTTCATCCTTATTATTAATTTCAACAATAAAACCTATATCACCATTATAAATATCATCGGCTGGTTGATTTTTTAATTGGAGAACTTTATCACCTTCACGATAAATAGTTTTTCCAATTGATATTTCTTTTTTACTAATTCCAGCAGGATTAAAATAATCTCTTAGTATCTCATTAAGATATGTAATACCACATTGGCCATCATACATTGGAGATAAAATTTGAATATCTTGTAAATCATTACCATTATAAATCATTTCATCAACTAAAGACAAAATTGTTTTTTTAATATTTTGCTTATTTATTTCAATAAATTTAACATCACTTTTATTTAAATTTTCGTATTTTATTTTTCCAATTCTAATATCATTGGCCAAAGGAATAATTCCTGAATCTTCACCTTGACGATAAATTTTTTCAAGCCTTATTGTGTTTTCCAAATTCAGTTCTATTAATTCATTTAAAACACTACCTGGAGATACTGGAGGTAATTGTTCATCATCACCAATTAAAATGATTTGTTTAAAATTTTGAGTAGCATCTAATAAATGATAAAATAAATTAATATCAACCATTGAAAATTCATCAATAATCAAAACATCACCAGATAAAGGATTGTTTTTATCTTTTAAAAATTCATTTGTATCTAAATCCCAACCTAGCGAACGATGAATAGTTGTAGCTTCTACTCCAGTTAATTCGCTCATTCTTTTTGCAGCTCTACCCGTAGGTGCACAACATAAAACAACTTTATTAGCATACAAAGTCTTAAATATTTTTATAATTGCCTTAAGAATTGTTGTTTTACCAGTGCCCGGTCCTCCAGTAATAATTGTCATTCCTTTTGAAACCGCATGAACGATTGCACGTATTTGCATTTCCTCATATTCTATTCCCAATTTATTTTCAATTTGAGAAATCTCTGATAATATTAAATTTTTATCAATTTCATTAATTTTTCTTTTAATAAATCTACTTAAATTAAAAGCAACTTCTTTTTCTGCAATATATAATTTTAGTGGATATATTCTATTATTCTCATATATTAAATTTTGTGAAGTAACTAAATCACTAAAGCAATCCATAAATACTTCATTATCTATAAATGGTAACAATTTTATCATTTCATTATAGAGTATATGGATATTTGTAAAAGTATTTTGCGTTTTAAAACATATTTCATCTAAACAATATAGAATAGCTCCACGTATTCTTCTAGGATCAGATTCAGCAATATCCATATTTTTAGCAATTCTATCAGCTGTTTTAAAACCTATGCCGTCAATATCAATAATCATTTGGTATGGATTATTTAAAATTATATTTGCCATTTCTTTACCATAATATGCTTCTAATTTAATTATTTCCTTCATATTAAGACCATAACCAACAAATAATTTAATTTTTTCTTCAATTCTATTATTATTTTTTAATACATTTATTATAGTTTGTTTTAATTCATCTTTAATAGCAACACTATCTAAAGAATGCTCATCTTCTTTTATAATTTTTAAGCAATCTTCACCTAATGAATTTACAATTTTTTCAGCAGTAATTATACCAATCTTAGGAAAAAGTGGGCTTGATAAAAATCTAATAATTGCTTCATTACTATTAGGTAAAACTTTTTCTAAAAAATCGACTCTAAATTGCCTACCAAAACGCTCATGTTCAATATATTCACCACTATAACAAATTAGTTCGTTTTTTTCAGGTATGTCAAAATAACCAACAACTGTAAGTTTTTCATCCCTTTTTTGATCAATTTTTATTTTAATAATACTATAATGATTTTTTTCATTATGAAAAAGAGTAGCAACAATATAACCTTTTACTTGTTCCATATTACAACTCCTTTCTTTTTTATCATTTTATTAATTTCTCGATAGTTCCGCCACCAAGACAAATATCTCCATCGTAAAATACGCATTCTTGTCCTGGAGTAATTGCTTTTGATGGTGTATCGCAAATTACTTTGGCTTCATTAGAACTAATAAATTTAACCATAACTTTTACATCTTTTTGACGATATCTAAATTTACAAGTAATATAAATAGGTTTATTAGGAATTTCTCTAGAAATCCAATTTATATTGCTTACATAACAACCTTTTGAAAATAAATATTTATTTTCTTCGCCTTGTGCTACATATAAAATTCTTCTTTCAATATCTTTTTTTACAACAAACCAAGAACCTGTTTTATGGTTTTTCATACCACCAATACCTAATCCTTTTCTTTGTCCGATTGTATAGTACATAACACCACTATGTTTTCCAATAATTTCATTTGTTTTAATATCTACAATATTTCCTTCTTTAGCAGGAATATAATTTTGTAAAAATTGTCTAAAATTTCTTTCTCCAATAAAGCATATTCCTGTTGAATCCTTCTTTTTAGCAACAGGTAAATCAAGTTCTAATGCGATTTTTCTTACTTCTGGTTTAGAAATATCTCCAATTGGGAATATTGTTTTAGATAATTGTTCTTGAGTTAATAAGCATAGAAAATATGTTTGATCTTTATTATCATCAATCCCTCTTAACATTTCTACTTTTCCATTTTCTTTTCTTACCCTTGCATAATGACCCGTTGCAATATAATCAGCACCTTGGTCCATTGCAAATTTCAAAAATGAAGAAAATTTTATGTATTTATTACATAAAATATCTGGATTAGGTGTTCTTCCTTTTTGATATTCTTCTAAAAAGTATGTAAAGACATGATCCCAATATTCTTTAATAAAATCAACTCGCAATAATGGAATACCTAGTTTTTCAGCAACCATTTGTGCATCATGATAATCTTCTTCTTGAGGACAAACATCGTTAAAAATTGTTGGATTTCCTTTTATATCATTATTAGCAAAAGCATCCCAGTTTCTCATAAAAGCTCCAATAACTTCATGACCCTCTTTTTTTAATAAATATGCAGCGACAGCACTATCCACTCCACCACTTAATCCTACAATAACTTTACTCATTACATTCATCCCCTTAATTTATATAAATTATAGCATAATTAATCTACTTTGTTGATAGATATTATAATAAAAATGACCCATAATTGTTTTATAATTAATGACCTAAATTTCTTTCTTTTTATTATATTTTACATTATATGCTTAATAAATACTTCTTACTTTGTAAAGTTTTCAATTGTACAATTAAGTATTTTTTTCATATTATAAAAACCTCTTTTGTTGTTTTATCCAACTTTAGAGGCTGTTCATCATTTTTATTATATAATATTTTTTAACTTTAATATTATTAAATAATAATTTACTATTAAGTAATATCAAAATATTTATATTATTCAAATTTATTAATTAATTTATTATACAAATCTATATATTCAAGGCATTGTTTATCCCACGACCAATTAACATTCATAGCTTGTTTTATAATATTGTTCCACTTATCTTTTTGATAATAGAAAGATAGTGCATAATTAATAATATTATAAAAATCATTATTATCAAATTTTGAAAAACTAAATCCTGTTCCAACACCTGTAAATTCATTATAAGGGACTACTGTATCTTTTAAGCCACCTACTTCTCTAACTATTGGTATTGTTCCATAGCGAAGAGAAATAAGTTGTGATATACCACACGGTTCAAATAAACTTGGCATTAAAAATATATCACTAGCTGCATATACTTTTCTTGCAAGTTCAGCATTATAACCAATATATATTGCAACATTTTTAGGGAAGCGATCACGAAGTTCTTGAAGTTTTCTTTCATAATAATAATCACCACTTCCGATAATAAATAATTGTACATTATGTTCTTTAATTAATCTTTCAGCATTATCTAAAATTAATTCAATACCTTTTTGCCATGTAAGTCTAGTAATACAAGATAAAAGTGGAATATTTTTATTGTCTTCAAGTTCATAACGCTTTTGTAATAATATTTTATTTTTTGCTTTATTACTAAAATCATCTTTATTAAAATGATAGATTAATTGTAAATCATCATTTGGATTATAAGAATCATAATCAATGCCATTGACAATACCAAATAAATCATCATAACGATATGAAAAAATGCTTTGAAGGCCATAGCCACCTTCTATTGTACATAATTCGTTTTTATATGACTTTGAAACAGTAGTAACATAATCACTGTATATAAGTGCAGATTTTAAATAACTAACATTGTCATTAAAACGTGTTTTACCATAAAAATATGTTTCTTTACTAATACCGAATATCCTATCTAAAATATCTAATGAATAATTGCCTTGATATGCTGGATTGTGGACAGTAAAAACAAACCTAATATTTTCATAAAAAGGATAATATTGATATTTTTCGTAGTATAGTACACTTACCATACCTGTTTGCCAATCATGACAATGTACGATATTAGGTTTTAATTGGAGGTGTCCTATTAATTCAATGGCTGCCATTGAGAAAAAGCCATATCTTTCACCTTCATCATCATAACCATATATTCTATTTCTACCAAAATAGCTTTCATTATCTATAAAATAATATGTAACATTATTTCTAATATATCTAAAAATTCCCGCATATCTTTTTCCAATACCTAAATAAACATCAAAATGTTTAATAAATTCGAATTGTTCACGATAAAAATCTTTTATTGATTGATAAAGAGGAAGAATTACAATTGATTCAATTCCATTTTTTGCCAATGAAATAGGTAGTTCACCTACTACATCTGCTAAACCGCCAGTTTTTACAAATGGTGTTACTTCGCTAGCAATATGTAAAACTTTCATTAAATTATATCCTCCTGCTTTATTCCTATTGGATTATCTTTTGTTCCTTTTACTTCTTTTATATATTTCACATGTGTTTCTTTATCGATAACAGCATTTTCAATATGACAATTTTTAGCAATATGTACTTTTGATAAAAGGATGGAATCTTTAACAATAGCACCTTCTTCAATGACAACTTCTCTTCCAAGAAGTGAATTAATACAAGTTCCGTTAATAACTGAACCATTAGCAATAAATGAATTTTGAATATTTGCATTTTTGCCATATTTCACTGGCGGAGTATCATAAGTTCTTGTAAATAAAGGATGATCATCTTTAAAAAGTTCTTTATAATTTTTTAAATCTAATATTTCTAAACTATTTTTAAAGTAATTTTTAAAGGAATTAAAACATTTTACATAACCATTATATTCAAATGCACGGACATCTAAATTTTTTATATCTCTACTTATAATATCATTTAGTTCAAATCCTGATGATGTTTTTTTACTTTTTTCAATTAATTTAATGAAAACATCTCTATGCATTATATATGTTTGAAGCGAAATCGTTCTATCATTTTTATCACCAATATTGGTAGTTACTTTACTAACCTTATTATTTTCTTTAATATGTAATGATTGGCATGATAAAAAATCTTCTTGAGCATTATTAATTTTTTTGCATAAAACTGATATATCAGCACCACTTTCAATATGATTATTAATAAATTCTTTATAATTTATGGTCATCATAAAATGAGCTGGAGCAATTATTATGTAATTATAATCTTTATTATCTCTAATAAACCAATAATTTTCCAACAAGTTGTTTACATCAGTATTGTAATACGCATCATTCGCATAATTTTCATTATATAATAATGAAATACCACCAATTTTTGTGTTTAATGCCCAATTATTCGTTAACCCTAAATGTCTGAATAAGGAACGTGGTTTTTCTTTAATTAAAATTCCAATGCGATTAATACCTGAATTTGTTAAATTTGATAATGGAAAATCTATAAAGCAATATCTTCCAAAAACACCAGCAGATGCAATACTTCTTTTTTCAGTTAATACACCTAAATCAACTTTATAATGTAAATTAATTATTCCTAGAACTTTATCCATATTTTGCACCTACTCACTTACAATAATTGGCTCATTATTACCAATATTTATTTTTTTATTATCCGAAATCTTTGTATTAGAATCAACAATACAACGATATATTTCTACATTATCTCCAATTATAACTCCTGGCATAACAACTGACTCTACTATTTTACTATTTTTTCCTACTTTAACATCAGTAAAAAGAACTGAAGTATCAATTTCACCTTCAATATAGCAACCCTGATTTATAATTGAATTTTTAACTTTAGCACATGCGGCAATATATTGAGGACATGAATGCGTATCTTCTGATAAAATCTTCCAAGTATACTCTTTATTATATATATCCAATGTATTTTCATCTAATAAATCCATATTAGCTTGCCATAATGAATTTACTGTTCCAACATCTCTCCAATAGCCATCAAATCTATAAATACATATTTTTTTACCACTCTTTAACATATTTGGTAAAATATGCATTCCAAAGTCATGTTCCTTTCTTTCAATTTTACTATCTTCTTCCAAGAATTTTTTTATTATATTATATGAAAAAATATAAATTCCCATTGATGCTAAATTACTTTTTGGTTCTTTCGGTTTTTCATCAAATTTTGTTACTACATCATTTTCATCTACATTTAAAATTCCATAACGACTAGCATCTGACCAAGGAACTTGAAGAGCTGCTATTGTTACGTCTGCTCCACTTTCTTTATGCTTTGATAACATTTTTGAATAATTCATTTTATATATATGATCACCTGATAAAACTAATAAATAATCCGGATCATATGAATCACAAAAATCTAAATTTTGATAAACAGCATCAGCAGTACCATTAAACCATTCCATTCCAAGTTCTTTTTGACGTGGTGGTAACAAAACGGCTTTGCTGTTATTTCCATCTAATCCCCATTTTGTTCCAGCGCCTATATAGGCATTCAATTGGACAGATTCATATTGGGTAACAACACCAACAATATTTATATTTGAATTCGCACAATTACTTAAAGCAAAATCAATTATACGATATTTACCACCAAAAAAAACAGCTGGTTTAGCAACTTTTTTTGTTAATTGATGCAATCTTGTTCCCTTGCCTCCTGCAAGAAGTAATGCAACCATTTCATGTTTATTATTCATTTATATTGCCTCCTTTTATTAACATGACTTTATATTTTTTATCTAATTTTATTTTAACTTTTTAAAGGATTAAAATCAATATAAGAATATAATAAAAGAAAAAAATAGACAAAAAAAGACCTGGCAACGTGCTATTCTCA
>CAZYEI010000045.1:0-9872 GCA_964646425.1 uncultured Eubacteriales bacterium
TTCATTATTTCGTCTAAACTGTTTCAGAAAGTCTCACATGTATTGTAACTTAACATAATTGAAGTTAAGCTTTATTAAAAAAACTTGCATAAAATTTAGATTATGATAATATTTATTGTGAAAATTATTTATAAATAATTTTCAAATTTAAAAACTTTTAATTAACAGATTGTTATAATAATCAAAAAGGCTTATATTGTAGTAAATTAAGCATCAAAAGAAATTATAATTTATGCCCAAAAACAATAAAAATTCAATAAAAGGAGAATAGTACTTATGAAATATCAAGAATCTGAAGAAATGTATTTAGAAACGATTTTATTATTAAAGAAAAATAATCCTAATGTTCATTCAATAGACATTGCATTACACCTTGACTACTCTCGTCCTAGTGTGTCTAGAGCAGTTAATTTATTGCAAAAAAAGGCTTATATTGTAATAGCTAAAGATGGCAAAATCGATTTTACAAAAGAAGGTCTAGAGAAAGCTAAACATATTTATGAAAAGCATAAAATTATAACCCAAGTATTAATGAAAATTGGAGCTAATGAAGAAGTTGCAGAAGATAATGCTTGTAGATTTGAGCATGCAATAACTGATGAACTACTTGATATAATGAAAAATTATATAAAAAATCATTAATGATTTTCTTGGTTATCACTAATGAAAAATAAATTTACTTTTTGTTTTTTTAATGTTTAAAAATATACATAAACTATTGCTTTTCTACTACAGTTTTCGTTATAATTATAATGATAAGGAAAAGCATTTAAAAATGCTAATGGAGGAAATTATGGCAAAAATTAATAAATTTGTTGCTATTACTTTAGGTGTTTTATTATTGGTTAGCTGTAATAATACAACAAGTTCTACTAAGGGAAACGATAATTCGACAAATTCGAGTTCGTCAAACTCAAATACAACTACAATAACACCTTCAGTATCAAGCAATAGTAGTTCTGTGAGTTCAAATGATAAAGAGAATTCCACATCATTACCTAATGAAAAACCAGAAATTACAGGTTATTCTTTATATGTTAATGATGTTAAATTAACTGATTTTACTGAGAATTTAGAAGCAAGTTTGCAACCAGGACAAATTGCAGAATATATGGCTACTGCAACATTAAATGTTGGCGATATCTTAAAAATTTTAGATTCAAATAATGACGAAGAAATGCATTGGGAAAGTGGTACTGGTCTTACTGATTCTGAAGCATTAGTTGCCAAAGTTGCTGGAGAATATACATTTTATTTTAAAACATGGAATGATGGTGGGACATCTATTTGGGTTACAATACCTTCAAATTCAGATACGCCAATAAATCCCGATATTCCTGTTGTTGATGATTATGGTCTATATGTCAATGGTACATTAACAGCAAATTTTGTTATCAATAGTGCAGCAAGTCTTTTACCAGGCCAAACAGCAGAATATATGACATCTGCAGACTTAGTAACTGGTGATGTTGTGACTATTAAGGATGCTAATGGAACATCAATCGATGGATTATGGTGGGAAAATACAAATACAAATAATGATTACGTTGCTGGAGGAAATGGAACATATACATTCTATTTTAAAGTTTATGAAGATAATGGAAGAACAGTGTGGGTAACAGTGCCAACTGGTGTTGATGATCCTATTATCAATCCTGGAGATATTAATGTAACTGCCTATGGCTTATATGTCAATGATACATTATTTGCAGCTTTCACTTATAATGCTGGAGCAACTGGTGGAGCTGATGAAGAACATATGGTTGAAGTTATGTTAAATGAGGGAGATATTATTTCAATTTGTGATAAAGAGGGAAATATGGTTTCTAGTATCTATTGGGAAAATCCTAAGGAAACTGCCGATACATATACTGCTGCAGTAACAGGAACATATACATTTTATTTTAAAATATATAATGATGGTGGAAGAACAGTATGGGTAACTTCACCTGTTGTACCAGTAGATCCTAACGCTGAAACAATTACAGTTTATTATACTAATCCAAATAATTGGGGAAATGTTTATGCCTATGCTTGGAATGGCTGTGATTTGGGCTATTGGCCAGGAACGTTAATGCAATATGATGCAACAACTGGATATTATTATATTGAAGGTGTTGTGCCAGGAGCTAATATTATCTTTAATAATGGTTCTGGAGCACAAACAGCAGATTTAGATGTTCCTACAGATGGCTCAAATTTATATAATGGAAGTACTTGGAGCATCTTCTCTGCTTAAGGAATAAAAATATTAATAGTTATTAAAATTTATAAAAAAAACAACTCAAATAAAAATTTGAGTTGTTTTTTTGTTTAACCAATAATTACAGAACTATATCCAGGTAATGATGAATTTGTAGCACCATTCAATGAATATAAGATATTGCCTGTATTACCAGTAATATTAATTGTTTTACTTCCAAAATTGTGATAAATATAATATGTTTTTCCATTTAATATACGTTTAAATGCCATAATGTCACCACCAGCATTTATTGCTTGGTAACTACCATAAATTAAAACTTTATCAGTTGATTTTAATTTAGTTAATTCAGCATAAACAGACAAAATTGAATTTTTATCATATTTTTGACTTGAAACTCCAGGTAATGTCTCATTATAACTGTCCCATTCAATGGCATAAGTTTTATCGCCTGAAAAAGTAAATCCTGTAGTATAAGGAGTGGTATTGCTAGTTCCCCATTTAAATGGCTGTCTATACCATCTATCAGAATGCGCTGAGTTTGCATTTTCACCATTACCATAGTTACCACTCATTCCTAACTCATCTCCATAGTAAATCCAAGAGATGCCAGGTAAAGTTAGAACTGCAGCTGCATATACTTTAGCTTTTTTAATAGCTAGTGAAGCATTACTTGAGTTAATAGTGCCTGGTATTAAATCAACGCCATTAACACTACCAATCATATTATTCATTGCTCTTGCAACATCGTGATTTGAAGTAAAAATTGATTCAATAGCTGTATCGCCACGATAATTATTGTTTGCTTTATTTGCATCTGGAAAATTCCATTTACCATCATATGCTAGTTCTTTATTTGAAACACTTGTGTCATTTTTGTTAAATGAATCCACATTAGCAGCACCACTTAATTTTGCTGCTAATGACCAATTATCAGGTGCAGCAATGCTTTGAGATAAATTATAATACATATAGAAGTTTAACATTGAATCTAATCCTTCATAATAAGGAGCAACTCTATAAGTGTGTCCATCAAAATTTTCACCGATAATAGCAGCATTTGGGTATTCTTCTTTGATTCTAGCGTTGAATTCTTTAAAGAAATTCAAGTTTTTAGTTAAGTTAGAAGAATAATCTCCGTCCTTGATAATAATGTCATTGGATGATTGAGTTACTTCATCAGCCATATAGAGATGTTTTACAGCATCAATTCTAAATCCATCAACACCAGTACCACCACCTAATAAACTTAGCCAAAATTTAGCAACATCGACAATTGCATCTCGAGTCCCTGAATAATCATAATTTAATTCTGGCATTGAAGAAGCAAATTTACCATAATATGAATAAGCATAAGTACTATATTTATGCCAATTAGCATTTGTATTCACAGAAGTATCAGTTTCGTGATTTTTCCATTGATAAAAGCCACGATATTCAGAATCTAAAGCAGCAGATTTCTTAAACCAAACATTATTAACCGAAGTATGATTTATTACTAAATCCATAATAACTTTTACGCCACGTTCATGGGCTTTAGTAAGTAATTCCTTATAATCGGCCATTGCACTTTCTGAAGTAGGGCGGCCTTTTTCATCTAATAAATCAGGATAGTTTGTATTTTTTGATCCAAATTTAGGATCAACAACCATATAATCAATAATATCATAGCCGTGATAGCTATCGGATAATTGAATAGGTGTTAGCCATATTGCATTTACATGTAAAGTTTTAGTTAAATAATCTAAACTATCGGTAATACCTTTAATATCACCGATTCCATCGCCATCAGAATCAGCAAAAGAAGCAGTCATAATTTGATATCCAACACCAACATCTTCTTTAAAAGATATAGAAGTTGCCATTTTAGTATAATTATTAGTGGAACTACTATCAATATCATTGTATTTTGCACTTACATTAGTTCCATCATCATTGTCATATGGATTTTCTATTTCACCATTGATATAGCTAAAAGTATAATTATAAACATTATCTTGAACTGCAAATAAGTGAATACTGCCATTATCTCGTATACCGTCATTTGTAAATAGGTATTGATCTCCACCATCACTTTGCCAATGCCCATCTAATAACTTAGAAGATTTGTAGACTATTAAAAATCCAATTTCTTCAACAATTGCACCAGTTTCATCTAAGTAAGAAATAGTTTCGTTACCAGCATTACCACCATCAGTATATGTTTTAGTTAAATCAATATCACAAACAGCACCACCATAATCATCAAATTTAATATCGCCATTTGTTTGCATCCATTCAAATTCACGACCAGTTTGATTTTTAGCCCAAACCCATAAATTCCATTTTGAATAATCATCAATAGTATGTTCAAATCTTCGATAATGAATATATAAATGACCAGTTTGCGAATAAGAATTTAATTCTTTTTCATAAGCTGCTAATTCATCAGAAGTAATTGGTTCCCATTTTGCATATAGTGTTATATTGCTTTTAGGCATAATACTTATTTCGCATTTATTAGTTAAATCTTCATTATAATACCAGCCTTCAAAAGTATAGCCACTTCGACTAGGAGTAGGCAAATTAATATTTGTTTCCTCGATTGCAATAATATCTGTAACAGAATTTCCACCATTTTCTTCAAAAGTAATTTTATATTGATTTTTAATAATATTTGTTGAAGACATATTAGAATTACTAATACTGTTATTTGAACAAGAAACTAGCAATGCAATAAGCATTGCTAGTCCCATTTTAGTTAATATATTTGCTTTCATATAATATTACCTTATAGTTGTTGTGCTGTAATAACAGAAGCAACAAAACAATAAACATTACTTGAATTTAATTCCCAATTAGCATCCCAGTCAACATAAAACTCATAATTTCCTGCGACAGTAGGAAGATTTGTAATATCAATTGATTGTTTGACTTCATTACCTTGATCAAGAATCAAAATAACACCATCTAGAGAAATTGAAGTATCAATATCAATATAGTAAGTGCTACCTTCTAATAATGTCATATTTGATTGTGCACCTAATGCAAATAGATTTAAACTTTCTGTGTTTTTGCTACCCCAATAGTGTACTCTAGGATTTAAAGGAACAGGGTCCCAACCTGAAGGAAGAGTGAAAGTAAATCGATAATATTCTCCGGTTGGATTTGGAGTAGGGGTAGGTGTTGGATTTCCACCCAATTCAAACCAAGTTGTTGAGAAAACATTTCTATTATCTGTTGGAACTTTTAAATCAGCTGTTTGTGCTCCAGAACCATTATTAAAGATAATATTTTCACCGGCAACAATATTTTCCATATAATAATATCCAGTTGTTGCATCATAAGACATTGCTTTTCCAGGCCATTGTCCCATGTAAGCATCTCCTGTACCAACCCATGCATATGCATAAACTGTTGACCAATTATTAGGATTTGTATAATAAACTGTTGTATATTCAAGATTAGGATCTAGTGGCTTAGAAATCCAAATTGAAATTTTTGATTCATAAACTTTCAAATAAAAAGTATATTCACCAGGTGTTGTTACAATAACTGGTGTATTTGCAATAAATTCGCCACCATTTTCCCAATTTTTATATTCTTTTCCTTCACCATCAACAATAATAACTTTATCATCAACAGCTAAAGTTAATGAAATTTCATATTGTGTTATAACATCGCTAGGGATTTCGTTGCTAGTAAGCATTTCTCCTTCAATGTTGCTATTAACGTTTAAAAAGAATTTGTCTGGAACACTGATAGTGCTACTACCATCGATTTCTTCTTTTAGTTTAATACCAGTTACATTGATTATTGTTTTAGTGTTTATTGTTGTTGAATAAACACCATCTTTAGGCATTAATTGAGTTTCATTAGCCCTTACAATAGGGGCACCTTCGTGAGTATCTAAAATTGATATTGTAAATGAAATACTTGTATAAGCATCAACGTGAGATGGAAGTTGCGAATTATCGATTGATGAGTATAGAATACCATCTACTCTAGTCCAAGTAATATCAAATCCTTTTGAAGGATCTTCGATTTTTTTCCAGCCAGCATAAATAAATGTTGATTCAGTAATTACTTCAGTATCAAAATCAAATAAGACAGTACATTGAGGGTCTTTATACCAATTAGTAAATTTATATTCATCTCTTGTAGGTACTTTAATAGGTTTGATAGCTTTTTCGCCATCTTTAACATATTGATATTCAAATTTTTCAGAGTTACCTTGATAATTATACATAAAAGTAACAGTCCAGTTTTTTGTTATAGTACTTGAACTATTATTGTTTGTAGTTGATGATGAACTTGCGTTACTACTTATGTTATTGTTTGAATTACAAGCTACAATACCTAAAAGAACAGGAATAATAATTAATTTTTTTAATAAGTTATTCATAAATAGTTCTCCTTAATTATTTGTATAGTACAACCATTGATTGAGCAGGAATAGTAATTGTATTTGTTACTTGTTGTCCGTTCATTCCATAATAGTTATAGTTCATCATTCCAAGTTTATAACCATTACCAACACCTAATGAAAATTTATTTTTAGAAGAGTTGTAAATAACTAATGCTTCATTCCATTGACCATCAATTGCAGTAGAATTCTTAGCAGTATATGTAATAACAGAGCCATTGTTTAATACAGAAGTCTTATTAATTACACCGCCAATAGTTTTTGTGTGGAATATTTGTTGTTCCTTTCGCATTTTAATCATATTTTTATATGCAGTAACTGTTTCTTCTTCTTTAGCTATCGCATCCCATTTTAAATTTGAAATTGCATCAGAACCATTGTAAGAGTTTCTATTAAATGATTTAAAACCATTAGAAACTATTTCATTTGAAGTATCAGCTGTAGTTACTTCTTTTGTACGTAACCATTCTGAGCCTGCTTGCATAAACGCTGTACCTTGAGAAGTAAAGACAATTCCATAAGCTAATAAATCCATATTAATTATTTCATCTCTAGAAGCTCTAGCATTAGTCATTTGTAATTTATCAAATAAAGTTAGATTATCGTGAGCTTCAACATAATTTATTGAATTTCCAGCGTATTTAGTTGAGTAATTCATTGCAATACTACTTGAAACATCATTAGCCTTTGAAGTGTTTCCAGCAACCCATCCTTTAGTATAGTCGCCATCCCAGCCACCTCTAATAGCGTCACGAATCTTATCGTTAAAAGCACCGATATTTTTCATTTTATCTACATTACCTTGAGTTGCCATATTGCCAATATTAGAACCACCATACATTGACCAACCTTCACCGTAAATAAGAGCAGTAGCATTAGGATTATTTTCTTTAATAACCTTATTAACAGCATCTGAAATAGCATTCATTGTTTCAACATCGTGTAATCCCATTAAATCGAAACGGAAACCTGCTAATTTATATTCTTTTGCCCAATAAACACACATATCAACCATGTATTTTCGATACATTGTTCTTTCACTTGCAGTATCTGCACCAGCACCAGAATCATTTCTGCCTCTGAAATAATAACCAGGAACTGTTTTTTCTAAGCAACTTGTACCTTGAGCTGGCATATGATTAAATACAACATCCATAATAACGCCAATGCCGGCATTATTATAAGCTTGTGTAACTTGCTTTAACTCAATAACTCTTGTATATGCATCGTATGGATCACTAGAATAAGAACCTTCAGGAGCACCATAATTTTGAGGATCATATCCCCAGTTGAAGCAACCTTTATAATCACGATTTTGATATTCTTCATCATTTAACATAGCAACTTCATCAACTGATTCAAAATCATAAATAGGTTGAAGTTGAATATAATTAATTCCTAATCCGTCTTCTTCGTCAGTTAAATAATCAAATCCAGTTTTATAAGTTTTACCATTTCTTGTATATGTAGTTCCTTTTTCAATCATGCCAAGATATTTACCACGATTTTCATCACTACCATTCCAAGTAGGATCATTAGAAAAATCTCTTACATGAGTTTCATAAATAATTGCATCATTTGAAGCAGTTGTATCAGGAACAGTTACTTCATCATATCCTGTAGGATTAGTATATAATGATAAATCAGTTATTAATGCACGTTGACCATTAATACCAACAGCTTTTGCATATGGATCAACAACATCTTCAAATCTTTGTTTACCGAATTGTGTTGTATATGTGTAGTAATGGTTAATATATCTTCCTTGCAGACTATAAGACCAAACACCTTTTTCTCCTCTTTCCATATTAATAGTATCAAGCATAGCACTTTCATAGCCATCTGAATAAATATTAACACTGACTTTCGTAGCAGTAGGAGCCCATAATTTAAATGTTGTTTGCATACTTGTATAAAAACAACCTAATTCTTCATTAGTTGTATATGTATTAATAAATTTAATAGTATCATAGATATTACTATAATCAAGAGATCTTGAACCGGAACCCTCAATTGAAACAGTAACGCCTTGTTCTAAATAAGCTAAATCAAATTCACTAGCTAAGTCTAATTCGATTTTTAAATTATCAACAGAGCGTCTTGTACCTGAAATAGTTAATTCAGTATTACCTACACTAACTTTAATTGGAAGAGCAGGATCTATAGCTTTAAAAGCATTTATAGTTATACCTTTATAATCCCTATCTAATTTTGCACTTTCAATTAAGTTTTCTTGTAAATCATCTAAACTATAGAAAATGTCTCCACCTTCCATTAAGAATACGTGACAATTTCCATCCTCAAACTTTTCGGTTAAATCAACAAACCTATCAACTTCTGATTCTTTGTTTCCAGAGTGATCTCTAAAAATCAAACCAAGTTGAGTTGCTTCAGAGTTAAATGAAGTAGTATTTCTAGATAGATTATCCCAGTTTGTATAAGCGTTGACAATAGGCTCGTTTGTACTGAAAGATACAGTTGCCCATTTCTTTCCATCAATTAAATCGATTTGTTGGAAATAGAATCTAACACCAGAAGTCGCAACTGGCTTTTTCCCCCAAATCCAAGCTTCCCAATCCGAATAATTTTCATCATATCTGTAAAAGTGAACAAATACATTTGGATTATCAGCTTTTGGATAAGCAAGTGAACTATCTAAAATTTCTGAAGTATCACCAGTATATGGAACAATTCCTTTTTGAGATGTCGTAGGCGTACTAGATGAAGTAGACCCATTTGAAATTATTGAACTAGTACTAGAATTGTTGCTAATAGAGCCACTAGCGGTGCTATTATTTTGATTTCCTGATGTACTATTCGAATTGTTTGTGCAAGCAACAATTGATAATAACATCAAAGAAATTAACAAATAATTTCTTGTTTTCATAAAATCCTCCTTATTAATAATCTTGAATATTATAGCATAATGAAAGGGCTATCGCTACCTTAAAAGTCCTATTAAAAAAAGAAATTGATTTCCTTGTTTTTACTGAAGTTAGAAGTATTGACACCCCTACATTTTGTGCTTATAATAGAATAGAAATATTCTATATTTGTATTTTATTATGCTTGGTAAACGCTTACATTCCCCGAAAAAGCGATACTATTAATGAAATTATACAAATTATTGGATGCTTCAAATAATATATAGGAGGAAAAAATATGAATTTATTTAGAAAGGCAATGTTAGCTGTTACGACAATGCTTCTTGCTCTTGTCGCAATTGTTATTCCTGCTAATAAAGCTACCAATGTAGAGGCTGCT
>CAZYEI010000046.1:0-9512 GCA_964646425.1 uncultured Eubacteriales bacterium
TACCACTCCAATCTTTTCTTTTATTTTACTTATTTATCTCTCTTTGTCTATCTTTAATTAAAAAACACACTTTATTTATAAGACAAATAGCCCTTTATCAAATATTTTTTTTCATATGATAGTTTGGCAAAGGAGGAAAATCAAATGTTGCCAAATATGAATATATTAGCTCTAAATCCTGTTTCAGGATTAGTAGCTACTTCAGCATCAACTTCTTCAATTCAACTTACGTGGGGTGAAGTAACTGATGCGACATCATATAACATCTATCGAAGTTTAACTGAAAACGGCACCTATACTTTAATTACGAATGTAACTACTACAAACTATACTGATACAGGATTAATTCAAAATACTACTTATTACTATCGAGTAGAAGCTATTAACGAAACTGAAAGTGGAACACTAACAGCACCAGTTAGTGCTACCACAATAGCTATTGAAGCACCAAGTAATGTTGCAGTTACAGAAACAACTGCAACAAGCATTGTTTTAAATTGGACAGCTGTAACTAATGCTGAACGATATAATATCTATCGTGCTACTAATGCAATTGGTCCATATGTTTTGATTAATACAACAACCGGAACAACTTATACCGATACTGGCTTAACACCTAATACTACCTATTATTATCAAATAACAACAGTTCAAGATAATGTAGAGGGTAAAACAAGTAATCCCTTAGAAGCAAAAACAGAAGCATTGCCAGTTCCTGCTACTCCTATTGATATAACTGCAACAGTTCAAAGTTCTAACACAATCTTGTTAAGCTGGACACCATCCATCAATGCAACATATTACACTATTTATAGAAGCATTTCTCCAAATGGTACTTTTGAAGTCATTGGAACAACAACCACTCCAACATTTTTAGATACAAATCTACAACCAGAAACCACCTATTACTATCAAGTAAATGCTACAAATACTAGTGGTTCTTCTTCTAATAGTACAACAGTTAGTGCAACTACTTTACCACAAACCATTACAACAACTGAGTTAATAGCTACAACACTAAGTTGCAATAAAATCTCTTTAACATGGACTGCTATTTCTAATGCGACTACCTATCTTGTATTTAGAAGCAGAAACAATGATGGTCCTTTTTCATTAATAGCTACCACTTCAAATACAAACTATCTTGATTGTAATTTAATAAGTAATACTACATACTATTATCAGATTATTCCTTACATTAATACAACAGCAGATACCCCTAGTAACATTGCTAGTGCAACTACTTTATATAACAATTGTTGTAATATTTGCTATTGTTATAATCAATGTTGCTATAAAAATTGGTTTTGGTAAAAATATTCCAATATAAAAATAAAAGCAAGGACTAATCCTTGCTTTTATGCGTGATATAAAATTTATTTATCTTTTTCCTTAGTATTAATTCCAACAACGCCATCAACAGGCAATGAAAAAGCTATTCCTTGGGCTGCTGTATCCATTCCTATTGCATCATATAATCCTTTTAATACATTATCTTTAATATCAGCAGCAACTAAAATCATAATCACTTCTTTTTCCGGTTGGATTGTAATATTATAAAACTTTTCAGATTCTTTTGAAGCAGTACCTCTACCAGACATTACAGTACCACCTCTTGCACCCATTTTTTTGGCAGCTTCCATAGCTACTTCCGAGAAACCATTATTAACAATACAAAAAATAACTTCAAAATTAGTATCCATAATTAGTCCTCCTTTTTAATAACTTTAGCATTACTTAGAAATTGATAAATTGAAACACCAATTACACTTTTCATAGGAATTGTATAAGCAATTCCTTTTCCATTTTTAATTTTATCAAATTTTTCATTTAATGTTTCAAAAATTTCTTTTACTTTGTCTTCTCTTACTATAGATAGAATAACTGCTTTGTTTGTTTCTGCAAGTCCTAAGTAACTTAACATTTCCGAATCTGCAGTTCCTTTACCTAAAATAGTCATTTGCATATTAACTTCATATTGTTCTAGTAAATCCAAATAGAATAGTGCTTTACTTCTATTCACAACCGTGACTAATACTTTTAATTTTTTAACATCATTATTTAATGTTTTTTTAATTTTTGGAGGATTAGTTTGTATTTTTTCACTCATTTTTTATTACCTCCTACATAAATTCAATGATTTGATCATCATCTTCAGTTAAAATTCTACGCATTGCTATTTTTTCTTTTACCATTTTACTTATAACTGCTTTGAATCCTAATAATTGAATTGTAATTAACGGTGTCATCGCTACCATTGATACCACACCAAAAGCATCAGTTAATACTTTACTTCCATCAGGATAAAGTGCCATACATACTCCCACTGTGAATGGTAAAATAAATGTTGAAGTTAATGGACCACTGGCAACCCCTCCAGAATCAAAGGCAATTGCCGTGTACATTCTTGGAACAAAAAATGATAATCCCAAAGATATAAAATAACCAGGAATCAAGTAATATAAAATAGAAAAATCATAAATCACTCTAATTAATGATAGACAAATAGAAATTCCTACGCCAATAGATAAAGCGATTAGCATAGATTTTTTCGATACAGTACCTGCAGTTATTTCTTCAACTTGCTTTTTTAATACATGTACAGCAGGTTCTGCAAGTACTACTACAAGTCCTAAAACAAAACCTATAATAGCAACAAGCATCGGACTTCCACTGCCTAATTCAGTTCCCATTTTATATCCAATTGGCATAAAGCCAACATTTACTGCAGTTAAAAATATAATTAAGCCTAAATAAGTAAATAGCACCCCAAATATTATTTGATATATTTTCTTTTTAGGTAATTTTAAAAAGACAAAATCAATTATAAAAAAGAATGCCACAACTAGCCCTAAAGCAATAGTTACTTCTTTAGTTACAGTTAATAGTGTTTCAAAAAATTCCTTCACTACATTATTTGCAATAGCATAATTAGGTACGTCATATGATGATAAATCTCCTGAAGAAAAAATTCCCAATATCATAACTGCTAAAATTGGTCCAACCGAGCAAAGAGCAATTAATCCAAAACTATTTTCATTTGCTCTTTTACCACCAATAGTAGTAGCAATACCTACGCCTAAAGCCATAATAAACGGAACAGTAATTGGTCCTGTTGTTACACCGCCAGAATCAAAGGCTAAACCTAATAATTCTTCTTTACCTGTAACAATAAGCAAAGATGTTAAAGCAAACAAAAACATATAAAAGAACATTAAAATAGAAGCTAATTGCCTTTTAAATACAATTTTAAGTACTGCAATCACCAAAAATATGCCTACACCTACACCAACTGAAACAATCAATAATGCAGGAGGATTAATAACATCTTTTACTTGAGAAGCCAAAACAGTCAAATCAGGCTCAGCAATAGTAATAAAGAGTCCTAATGCAAAGCAAACAATTAATAATATATTTAATTTTTTTGACTTTGTTAATCCAGAGCCAACATATTCTCCCATCGGAGTCATTGCTAAATCAGCCCCCAAATTAAACAATCCTATACCTAAAATTAATAATAAAGCAGAAATCGAAAATACAATTATTTCTTTTTCCGAGAAATTTACCAAAGGTGTAAGATTTAATAAAATTACAATAAAAGTAACAGGTAAAACAGAAATTAACGCTTCCTTAAGCTTAATTATAAATTGCTTATTCATTTTATTTCACCCCTCATCTTATAATATTTGCAAATTAAATCATAAATAACTATATAACGAATTATATCATTTAAGAAAATCTTTTTCAATTTTAAAGCAGGTAATATTATAATTATTATTTTATTTTTGTTATTAATTAAACATAATTTTATTCAATGAATAATGCTAATTATTAATCATTAATTGCATTATAAAAAAACTTGACATTTTTTATCATTTTCAAGTCTTTTTGTTTTCTATTTTGAATCATCTAACTTCAAAATATCTTTATATAAATCAATTCTTCTATCTCTAAATATTCCCCAAGAATAACGTTTTTTAGCAATTTCTTCTAAATCAAATTCTTGAATAATAAAACCTTCTTGCGTATCATTCATTTCCTTAACTTTTTCGCCTTCTTCATTTGCAATAAAAGAGCAGCCATAAAAAGTCATTGATGAATTTCCTTCTGTTTCAGTGCCAATTCTATTTGAAGCAACAACAGGTATAATATTTCCAGCAGCATGACCTTTCATGACATTTTGCCAATGTAGGCGAGAATCCTTATCAAGCACAGGCTCACTACCAATTGCAGTAGGATAAAACAAGATTTCTGCTCCTTTAAGAGCCATAATTCTTGCACATTCTACAAACCATTGATCCCAACATATTCCAACGCCTATTGTAGCATATTTTGTTTTAAACACCTTAAATCCAGTATCACCTGGAGTAAAATAAAACTTTTCTTCATAACATTCCCCAGTTGGAATATGTGATTTACGATATATGCCCAATATTTTTCCATCAGCATCTATCATTGCTAAAGAATTAAAGTAACAATTGCCACTTTTTTCAAAGAAAGAAATTGGTAAAACTACATTATTTTTTTTTGCAATTTCTTGAAAGTGCTTAAGCAATGTTGAAGTTTCAAACTCTTCTGCTAATTTAAAATACTCATATTTTTCTTTTTGACAAAAATATGGAGTTTTAAACAATTCTTGTAACAAGATAATATTTGCCCCTTGAGATGCAGCATCTTCAATCATTTTGTCGGCCTTTTTGATATTGTTTTCAATATCCCAATTAACACTCATTTGTGTAGCAGCAACTTTAACTTTCATACTTTTTTTATACTATATATAACTATATATAATATATCTCCTTTCTATATTGAATCTATGGCATGCTATATAAATTTTAAATATAATAATTTAAAAAACTAAATTTTTTTCCTCTTTCCTTTAGGAATTTGCATTGTAATACAATGAATATTTCCGCCACCTAATAATATTTCACGTGAATAAATAGGAATAACTTTTTTATCTTCAAATATTTTTTGAAATTGTTTAACTGCTCTTTCATCTTCTTTTACTCCAAAGATTGGCATAATAACAAAATCTTTTCCTTGATAAAAATTAACATAACTTGCTGATAATTTACTATTCTCAAGTCTTTCTTTAGCATTAAATGATGAAGTTTTTATACCTTTAGCTTCTTCTTTAGTCATGTACATATTTTCAGGAAGTTTTACTTTAATGATTTTTAATTTATTTCCTTTAGCATCTGTTTCTTTTGATAATATTTTATAAGCTTTTTGACAATATTTATATTGAATACTATCTTTATCATCGCTCCAAGCAAGAGCTATAACTCCAGGTTTTACAAAAGCCAACATATTATCTATATGTTCATTTGTTTCATCTTCTTCGATACCGTTAGGAATCCAAATAATTTTTTCAACACCTAAATATATTTTCAATTCTTCTTCAATTTCATATCTTGATAAACTTGGATTCCTACCATTAGACAATAAACACGCTTCAGTAGTAATAAGGGTTCCTTGACCATCAACATGAATAGAACCACCTTCTAAAATAAATTTAGGAACATAATAATTATCAATGCCTAAATATTTAGAAACTTTCTTTGATAACTCATCATCATTTTTATAATTTGAATATAAACCATCAACATCACCACCCCAAGCATTAAAACGAAAATCAACTCCCCTTATTTTATCGTTGTTTACAACAAACAAAGGCATTGTATCTCGAGCCCAAGCATCATTATATTTTATTTTAAAACATGTTACATTTTTTAAACTAGAAAACTCTGTAATTACCTTATTATATATTGAAGTATCTATTCCAAGATAGACCATTTCAAATTTTGCAATTGCCTTTATAACCTCTTTATAAGCATTTCTTGCAGGAATACCTGAATTTCTCCAAGTATCTTTACGATATGGCAATAACATTAATGTACCTTGATGATCATCGCCTTCAAATGGCATATGGTAATTATCATAGCGAGGGTAAACTTTCTTCTTTTCAATGTAATCAGCTATTCTTTTACGATATTTGTTATAATTTTTCCAATTATCTAAATCGATAACATTTATACTACCATCGTCATAATCACTATAAATTGTAACATTGGAATTTCGATATCGTATTAATGATTCAATTATTTCTTTTGTAATAATTTCCCCTGCGGCAATAATAGGAATACCTGGTGGATAAATCATTATTGATTCTTTGCAAATTTCATGTAATGAATCTTCAAGTTTTACTCTTTTTACTGGAGCATGATATGCTGTTCTAGGTCTAACAATAGCTATTGGATAATTAATATCAAAGTGGTGTTTAGGATAATCATTTTTTCCAATTTGATATCTCTTTGAAATATCACTTAAAGCAATCGCCAAACGATCGATATCTTCTTTTTTAGTACCAATTGCAATAATTCCCAATAATGTATATGTCTCAGCAAGTTCCATTTGAATATGGTATTTTTCTTTTAACATTCGATACACTTCAAAACCATTAAGTTTTATCTTATCTATTTCAATAACCAACTTTGTTATATCAAAATCATAACAACCTTTGCTTATAAAATATTCTTTACCACGAGGAATAAAACAAGGAATATTCGCTAATCGTTCTATCGCATAATTTGCAAGTTCCATAACCCTTATCATAGCTTTTTTACCTTCATTAGCCATATAATATCTAGCAGCATCTAAAGAAGCAAGAAGCAGGGTTGATGGCGAAGTCGAATTTAAAACATTTAAAGTTTTTTGAATATCATTTTTAGATACTCTATTACCTTTTAAAAGTAATGCACTTGATTGAGTAAGAGAGCCTCCTGTTTTATGAAAAGATACTGCTGATAAGTCTGCACCAGCAGCCATCGCACTTTTTAAGCCTTCATCACTAAAATAATAATGTGCTCCATGAGCCTCATCTACAAGAACAGTCATATTATGTTCATGAGCAAAATCTACAATTTCTTTTAAATCAATAACTGCTCCAAAATAAGTTGGATTAATTATAAATACTGCTTTGGCAGAAGGAAAAGTGATAATTGCTTTTTTGTAATCTTCAACAGTTGGCTGATTAGCAATTTCTAATTGCATATCTAAGTTTGGTTTAATATATATTGGAACAGCACCAGATAATATCAAAGCATTGGTAACGGATTTATGAACATTTCGAGGTAAAATAATTTTATCATTTGCTTTACAAACACTCATAATCATTGTCAAAATACCAGATGTTGTACCATTAATCAAAAAAAATGAGGCATCAGCATTACAAGCATCTGCCAATAAATTCTCAGCTTCTAAAAGAACACCTTGAGGATGTGCTAAATTATCTAATCCATATGGAGCATTAACATCAGCTCTATAGACTATATTACCTAAGTATTTTTTTAATTCATTATCAACATTTCCCATATGATGTCCTGGAACATCGAATGGAGCTATCCCCTCTTTGACATACTTTTTTAAAGCCTCTAAATATGGTAATTTTTTTTGTCTTTCACAATCCATAAAACTAATCCTCACATAGCCATAATCATAGATTAAATCTCCAAATTTTGCAATAATTTTCTATCTTTTTATAATAATAGTATTTTTCTCATTACATTTACTTTGAATGTTTTTAGTTATTTTCATTAAAATCACATGATTTTTATTTTTATTTTCATCTTTAACATTTGTATATTCTTCTATATATAAATTATATTTTTTTAAGGTATTTCTTATCTCATCAAACCTATGAGCAGTATGTATCAAATAAAATGTGCCATCTTTTTTTAAGTTTCGTTCTACCCCACTAATTAAATCTTCCAAAACTAAATATTCTTCATGTCTTGCCATTTTTAAATATATATTTTGATTTTTCAGACTTTCATTTTGCGTATTAAAATAAGGAGGATTTGCTATAATTACATCAAACTTAAAGCCATCAGTATAATTTTTTATATCTATATCTAGCAAAGAATAATTTGTTATATTGTTTTCTTCTAAATTCATTTTGGCAATATCTAATGCTTCCTTATTTATATCAATACCAACTAAATAGCCATAATCAAATAAACTAGCATATAAAAGTAAAGCTCCATTATTGGTTCCAATATCAAGAACTCTATCATTTTTATTTAGTTTTAAATAATGTCCTAATAATGATGTATCTGTATTTACTCTAAACATCTTTTTATGTTGATATAAGGTAATATTAGGAAATCCCGGTAAATAATCTTTTGATAAATTATCTTTTTGCAAAATCAATCACTCCATCTTCATCATATTTAATTTCATTTTCTCCTTTAATTAAAGGTAAAATATACGATAAAAAATCTAGTGATATCATTGAATCACTTTCAAAATACTTGTCCTCTAAATATTTAATCTTATTGGCAACAGCTTCTAAAGGAACCTTGATATATTCAACTTCATAATTTTGCGTTGACTTTACATTAATTCCTATCATAATATCATTTTCTCCCGATAATGCATATCTAACAGCATATTTACCAACTTCAATTGCTTCGGCAACATCAGTTTTACTTGCATAATGACCTGCACATCTTTGTAATAAATTAATTTCAATTGCCCGAGTAGAAACACCTAATCTTTTTTTAACAACACTTGCTAAATAATTGGCTACTCCTCCCATTTGGACATGTCCAAAAACGTCTAAGTCATTAGAGGCTCCGACTTCTTTTCCATTTTTATCTCTAATTCCTTCGCTGACTACTACAAAAACTTTATGTTCCTTTTGATAAATATCATTTACTTTTTGTAAAAAACTATCAATTTCAAAAACTTGCTCTGGCACATAGATTAAATGCGGTTTTCCAAGTTTTACTTTTGCTACAACACTTGAGGCAGTTAACCAACCAGTATCTCTACCCATCACTTCGACGATTGTTACTCTTCCCTTTTTATAAACATTAGTATCTAATACCAATTCCATAATTGTATTAATTAAATATTTTGCAGCACTTCCATAACCAGGTGTATGACTCACTAAAGGCAAATCATTATCAATCGTTTTAGGAATACCGATTACTCTACATTCATAATTTTTTAATGCTAAATATTTTGCTATTTTATTGCAAGTATCCATAGAGTCATTGCCACCATTATAAAAAAAATAGCGAATATTATATTTTTTGAAAATACTTAATATTCTTAGATACTCGCTTTCATCTTCTTCATAATCCTTTAAGCGATGTCGCACCGAACCTAAAAAAGCTCCAGGAGTATAATATAACTTTTCAATTTCTGTTTGATTAGAATTAAAATCATAAAAATTTTCATTTAATATTCCATCAATGCCATGAATTGCACCATATATTTTATCTATTCTTTCAGAAACCATTGCTTCTTTAATAACCCCATATAGTGAAGCATTAATTACTGCAGTGGGTCCTCCTGATTGTCCATATAATAAATTTCCTTTAACCATACTTATCACCTAGATATATCATAAATAATAATAAAAGTATTGTCAAAAGAAAAATGTATTTATTTTATAAATACATCCTCTTTCTATATGATTATTTTTTCTTATATCCTTGACG
>CAZYEI010000047.1:0-8978 GCA_964646425.1 uncultured Eubacteriales bacterium
AGTCCCTCTGTGGACGCCATAGATTTTTTAAGCCCATTAGGGCTTATTTTTTTAGAAAAAAAGGATGTGAGAAAATGATTGATGAATTAATTGCAGCTGGAAAATATGAAGATGCTCTTAAACTTTTAAGTGAAACACATAATGAAAATCAAGCGTATCAAAAAATTATTTGTCTATATTCGTTAAAAAGATATAGTGAAGCAAGAATAGAATGTGAAATTTTAAAAGAATATGCTGAAAAAAATTATTATGATGTTATTGCGATTTATGTATCGATTTTACTTGAAATGGATTCTTTAGAAGAAGCAAAACATATTTTAGAGGAAGAACTTTCTATGCCATATGTTCCAAGTAAATATGAGAAAATTTTTAATGAAACATATGATGAATTATTAAAAAAAGGTCGTGAAAATTCTAAATCTATTAATATTTTTGATACAATTGATGATGAAGAATTAGCAAATTTATTACTTACTTGCGCTGATAAAGATACAATGTTTTTGCTACTTGAACAACTGGAACAAAGAAATATTCGTCATTTGCTACCAACTTTAGAAAAATATTTGAAAGATGAAAATAAAGAAAGAGTTTTTAAAACAATTATTATTGAATCGTTAGCAGCTCAAAATGTTAATCAAGAATTTATTGTAGTAAGTAAAAATGAAATTTTTACTGTTAATCCTTGTAATTGTACTCCTGTTATGGAGATGCGAAGTATAAAAGAAATAATACAGTTAATTGAAAATGAATTAGGTAATAAGGATGTTTCGTTTATTCAATATTGTAGTGAAGTTTTAATGGCTTATATCGGAAATATATATCCAAATGATATAAAAAAGGAAAATTATCCTTTAATTGCTGCTTCAATTATTATTTATGTTGAGTCATTAATAGGAAATAATGTTAATTATAGTGAAAATTTAATAAACAAATATAATATTTCTGAAATTCAAATTGATGAAATGTTAGGAGTTTTAGAAAAAATCATGATTTTGTAAAAAAGTTGTTTAATAAATCTATCATTTTTTGTTTTAAGATATATTTTATTGAAAATAAAAAAACTTTATGTTATTATTATTAAGTTGAAATCGGAGGAATTTATTATTATGAATTATGAAGTAAAAAAGTTATCTGGTTCTACATATGAAGTTAGAGCCACTTACGATAGTGCTGAATTAGATGCTGCACAACAAAAAATCGTAAACAAATTAGTAAAAGATGTAACAGTTCAAGGATTTAGAAAAGGTTGTGCACCATTAAATATTGCTAAAAAGCAATTAGATTCAAGAAAAGTAATGGATGAAACAATCAATTCATTATTAACTCCAGCTTATACTGAAATTATGTCAAAAGAAAAATTTGATGTTTTCTATCAACCTGATGTTAAAGTAGAAGGATTAGAAGAAAATAAATTAGTTTTAGTTTTCACTATTATCACTAGACCTGAAGTTATTTTAGAAAATTATAAGGGATTTGAAATCGAAAAGGATTCTGTCGTTGTCTCAGATGATGAAGTTAATGCTGAATTAGCTAAAATCCAAGAAAAAAATGCAGAAATCGCTGTTAAAGATGGAGCAGTTGAAGATGGAGATATTGCTGTTATTGATTTTGAAGGATTTGTTGATGGCGAAGCGTTTGAAGGTGGAAAAGCAGAAAAGTATGAATTAGCAATCGGTTCGAAAACATTTATACCAGGATTCGAAGAACAAATTATTGGTATGAATGTTGGTGAAGATAAAGATATTAATGTTGTGTTCCCTGAGGCATATGCTGCTCATTTAGCTTCAAAGCCTGCAACATTCAAAGTTCATTTACATGAAGTAAAACACAAAAATTTACCTGACTTAAATGATGATTTAGCACTAGATGAAAATATTGAAAATGTGTCAACCCTTG
The DNA here is from genome assembly GCA_964646425.1 of uncultured Eubacteriales bacterium. Classification (GTDB taxonomy): domain Bacteria; phylum Bacillota_I; class Bacilli_A; order RFN20; family JAISJY01; genus CAZYEI01. The sequence goes on from CAZYEI010000047.1 coordinate 1,897, forward strand.
CTGAATTAAAGACTCATATTTTAAATAATTTAACTGAAGAAAAAGAAGCTAGAGTTCATCAACAAGCTTTAGATAAATTGATTGAAAAAATTGCAGATACTGCTACAGTTGATTTACCAGAAAGAATAATCGAAGAAGAATTCCAAAACGAATTAAAGAACTTTAAATCTCGTTTATCACAAAACGGATTAGGATATGAACAATATTTAGAACTTGCTAAAAAAGAGAAAGATGATGTTGAAAAAGAAATAAAAGAAGCAAGTACAAAAAGATTAAAAGTTGCATTCGTTATGGGACATATTGCAAAACTTGAAAATATTAATGTATCTGATGCTGATTTTGATGCAAAGATAGAAGAATATTGTAATTTATATGGTGGAGATGTTGCTACTATGAAAGAACAACTTGGAAAAATTGATCCACAATATAAAAATCAAATTATGAATGAAATTTTCAACGAAAAAGTTATTAATTTGATTGAAAGTGTAAATACTATTAAGTAGTAAAAAATTATGAAAGACGCTCTGCGTCTTTTTTAAAATCTAAAGAAAGGAGAATAAAATTTATGACAGATTTGAATAATACAATGAAATTGCCGTTGATTTGTACTCGTGGAATTGTATCATTTCCAGGAAACGATACAACTATTGATATTGGCAGAACAAAAAGTATTAATGCAGTACATTTAGCTCAAAATAATTTTGATGAATTTGTTGTAATTGCTTCTCAAAAAGATCCAGCTGTTGATGAACCATCAATTGATGATATGTATAAAGTTGGAGTTGTAGCTCGTGTTGCTCTTGTAAGTGTTAATAAAGATAACTCTATTCGCCTTGTTTATACGCCTCTTGATCGTGTGAATTTGGAAAAAATTGAAATTACTGAAGAATCATATTTTTGTGATATTTCAATAAGAGATAATAAAGAGTGTTCTACATCTCAACTTAAGAACTATATGGTTCAAATAATGAAATTATTAGAAGATCCTCGTAACCCATTAGGTGAAATATCTCAATATCACTCAGGAAAAATTACTGCAAATCAATCTTCTGAACAATTATTATATGTTCTTGCTAATTACGTTAATGTTTCTCATGTTAAAAAACAAGAAATGTTAGAAATTGATAGTTATATTGATTTAGCTCAATATTTAATTTCATTGGTTAGTTATGATAAAGTATCACAAAAAATTGAAAAAGAAATAAATGATAAAATTAGGGATCGTTTTGAAAAAAGTCAAAGAGAAGTAATTTTAAGAGAAAAATTAAAGATTGTTAAAGATGAATTAGGAGATGTTACCGATACAAAAGATGACGGTGAAAACATCAGAAAGCAATTAGAAGAAAATCCGTATCCTCAAAATATTAAAAATCGTATTCTTGATGAGTTAAAAAGATATGAAACAATGCCATCTGCTTCTCCTGAGGCATCTGTTATTAAAAATTATATTGATTGGTTGTTAAAAACTCCATGGTATCAAACAACCGAAGATGAACAAGATATTACCAAAGTTGAAAGTGTGTTAAATGAAGACCATTATGGCTTAGAAAAAATTAAAGAAAGAATTTTAGAATATCTTGCTGTAAAGAGTTTAACAAATTCTTTAAATGCTCCAATTATTTGTTTTGCAGGTCCTCCTGGTGTAGGTAAAACATCATTAGGAAAATCTATTGCACGTGCACTAAATCGAAAATTTGTAAAAGTTTCATTAGGTGGTATGCGTGATGAAGCGGAAATAAGAGGACATAGAAAAACATATTTGGGTGCAATGCCTGGTAGAATTATTCAAGGAATGAAAAAGGTTGGAGTAATTAATCCAGTTTTCTTGTTAGATGAAATTGATAAATTAGGTGCTGATTATAAGGGTGATCCTTCTAATGCGTTGCTTGAAGTTCTTGATCCTGAACAAAATAAATTTTTCTCAGATAATTTTATTGAAGAACCATATGATTTGTCTAATGTATTATTTATTGCTACCGCAAATTACTTGGAAAATATTCCTGAACCTTTGAGAGATAGATTAGAAATTATCGAACTTAATTCATACACAGAAATTGAAAAATTACATATTGCTAAAGAACATTTGATAAAAAAAGCAATTGGTGATTCAGGACTTCAAATTAATAAAGTGGAATTTAGTGATGAAGCTATTTATCATATAATTCGATATTACACAAGAGAAGCTGGTGTTCGTCAATTAGGAAGACAATTAGGAACAATATGTCGTAAAATTGCAGTTCAAACTTTAAAAGAAAAGCGTAAAACTAAAAAAATTATAACAATTAAAAAAGTTAAAGAATATTTAGGAAAAGAAAAATTTGACTATACCAAAAAAGAAGATGATGCCCAAATAGGTGTTGTAACAGGTCTTGCATATACTCAATTTGGTGGTGACATTTTACCGGTTGAGGTAAATTATTTTGAAGGCAAAGGAAATCTTATGCTTACCGGAAATTTAGGAAATGTAATGAAAGAATCTGCTACTATTGCTCTTGATTATATTCGGGCAAATGCTCAAAAATATGGCGTTGAACCAGATTTCTTTGAAAAAAATGTTTTGCATATTCATTTTCCTGAAGGTGCAATTCCTAAAGATGGTCCAAGTGCAGGAGTAACAATGACTACTGCAATAATTTCGGCTATTGCTAAATATCCAATTAGAAATGATGTTGCAATGACTGGTGAAATTACATTGAGGGGAAAAGTATTACCAATTGGTGGCTTAAGAGAAAAATCAATTGCTGCTCATCGTAGTGGCATTAAAACTATTTGTATTCCTAAAGATAATATGAAAGATCTTGATGAAATACCATCAATAGTTAAAGAAGAATTAACGATTGTACCTTGCTCTACAATTGATGATGTGTTAAAAGTTGCTGTTATTGAAAGCGTAGTGTGCAAATAAAATGTTTTTTAATAATGTTAAGTTTTTACTTTCAGCGCCTTCAAAAGATTATTGGCCTGATGATTTATTGCCTGAATTTGTAATGATTGGTAAAAGTAATGTTGGAAAATCTACTTTTATTAACCTTTTGTGTCAAAATTCGACAATTGCTAAAGTGTCATCTACTCCAGGACATACTAAATACCTTAATTTTTTTGATATAAACGAAGAATTTAGATTAGTTGATGCTCCTGGATATGGTTATGCTTATGCAAATAAGCAAAATGATAGAACATTTGCCAAAATGATGGAAGAATATTTGTTTGAAAGATCAAATTTAAAAGGATGCTGTTTACTAGTTGACAGTAGAAGAGAACCAAGTGAAGATGATGCTATAATGTTTAATATGTTAATTGATGCTCAAGTTCCTTTTATCATTGTTGCAACAAAATGTGACAAATTAAATCAAAGTGAAAAAAGCAAGGTAATCAAAAATATTGTTAAGCGATTCACATTAAAAAATGCTGATAATATCTATCTTTCAGGATTAAAAAATCCTAAAGCAATTACAGATATTATAGAAAAAATATATGAATTGATTAAGTATTAATTGGAATAAAACAAAAAGCTACTGCTTATATTAGAATGAAGGCGGTGGCTTTTTATTATGCACTTAGTTATATTAGAAAAAGCGATAGATATTATTGATAATATTGATGATTTAAATACTGTTAATTTAGAAGAAAATATTGAATATTTTAAATCTAGTAATGGCGTTTCTATTAAAGGTTATATTGATATTGAAGGTGATTACATTTGTAAAGGTCAAAATAGACAGTTCAAAGATAAATTAATTATTGATTTATTAGCACCATATGATGAAATTATTGATAAAGATGCAATTTTATTAAAGATAACTGATTTTGATTATATTAATGGTGGCAATAAAATAATCTTTACTTTTAAATTAAATATAGATGGTTGGAAAGAAGTAGGAAAAACATTTCTATCCACCAATGTACCGAGCGAGAATGAAGAAAAAGCGATTTTAATTGAGAGTAATGAAAAACCTGAAGTAGTTAATAAACTTAAAGAATTATTAGAAGAATGTAAAAAAATAGAAAAAAAAGATGAATGTATTTCTGAATATCTAAAGCATGGACTAGAAGAAGTAGAAAAAATAATTGAAAAAAATAATGAGGAAGATCGTAATAATTTAATAAAATTTAATATTAACGGCGAAGAAAATTCAAAAGAAAAATTAATTTTGGATTCTGGAGACTCGGATAATTTTGAATGTAATAACCAAATAAATGAAGATAATGTATATCCCGAAGAAAATAATATTGTAGATAATAATTTAAATGGTGAATTTCCAATTATAATTGAAAATAATGAGGTCGAAGTAAAAACACAAAATAAAAAAAATAATAATTCTTTAGATAGCTTATTTTCTTATAATAATAAAAAAATCACATTTTGTTCTTATAGGGTTGTTTATGATGGTGAATCATATGAATCAATTGCAAATGAAGAAAAAGTATCAATATATGATTTAAAACGTTTTAATAAGAGTAAGGAACTTAAAGAGGGAGTTTTAATTAAAATCCCTTTAAAAAAATAAAATGAAAAGAATAATAGAAGATAACTATGGGATTAAATGTATTGCTTTTATTAAGATTACAAATAGAGTATTTAGAATTAAGAGTGATAACACTGACTATGTTTTAAAATATATTGACAATAATATAAATGATAGTGTTTTTGGTCATTTAGCAATATTACATAATCAAAGATTTATTTTGCCTTTAAAAAATAAACAAGGAACTTATTTAACAAAATATGATGCACTTACCCAATTTTATGTGGCAAAATGGTATGAAGATGAAGTGGTTTTAGCTAAAGATGTGCGACTTAGATTTTATTTAGAAAGTATTGCAATTTTGCATAATGAATCAAATTATTCAACGAGAGTAAATCAAGGGTATTTTGATGAATCGACGGAAGATTTAGAAAATTTAATAAATGCTTCTAATGATGATGTTGAGGCATTATTATCAAGAATAGAAAAATCCGATTATAAATCTCCGGTTGAATGGCTTTATTTAATGAATAATCAACGGATTTTAACTTCGATTGAAAAAGCTAAAAATCATTTAGAAAAATATAAGGAATTAGTGAAAGAAAAAAGCGTATTAAGAGTAGCAATTACTTATCAAAATTTTGATTATGAGAATATTATAGTTAAAAATAATTTAATTGTTGGATCTGAAAAATGTAGTATTGCTCCACCATTATTTGATATAAAGGATTTATTTGATAAATCGTTTGATAACTCTATGAATTTATCATCTTTTATTGAAGATTATATAAAAAGATTTAAATTGTTAGATTATGAGATTGAATGGTTAATGGTATTGATTTTTTTGCCAATACTTGATTTTACGGGAATTAATGAAATTGAAAAAATAGTTAATTTTATTAAAACAATGCATCATATTTCTTGTGCATTTGAACTAGAAAATATTTTTTATGCAAATGAAAATGAAAAGAAAGAATTCAATGATTTTTATTAATTATAATTGAATTTTAAAGTTTTATAGTTTATAATAGATTTGCAATGAAAAGAAAGAGTAAAACTTGATTCATTTATAGAGAGCTTTTATTTGGTGAAAAAAAGTAATGATAGAGTTTGAATGTCGTCTTGGAGCAGATATTATGAAATTTATGTAGTTTTATCCGTTTGACTCTGCGTTAAAGAGAAATAAGTGCATTTATTTAGATAAATGAATAAAGGTGGTACCACGTTAATAGCGTCCTTTGTGTTTTTTTCACAAAGGATTTTTTTTGAAAGGAGAAGAATTATGAAAGTACAATTAGCAACAAAATATGAACATAAGAGTGTTGAAGAAGGAAAGTATAAAACATGGGTTGAAAAAGGATATTTTACTGCTGGTGATAAATCAAAACAACCATTTTCTATGGTTATTCCTCCTCCAAATGTTACTGGAATTTTACATTTAGGTCATGCTTGGAATACAACTTTACAAGATTTAATTATAAGATATAAAAAGATGCGAGGATATGATTGTTTATGGTTACCAGGAATGGATCATGCAGGTATTGCTACTCAAGCAAAAGTCGAAGCAAGAATGCGTGAACAAAATATTAATAAATATGAAATTGGTAGAGAAAAGTTTTTAGAATTAGCATGGGAATGGAAACACGAATATGCTAAGACTATTCATACTCAATGGGAAAAACTTGGTTTATCACTTGATTATTCAAGAGAACGTTTTACCTTAGATGAAGGATTAAATGAAGCAGTAAGAAAAGTATTTGTTACTTTATATGAAAAAGGATTATTATATCGTGGAGAACGCATAATTAACTGGGATCCTGTTCAAATGACTGCTTTATCTAATATTGAAGTTATCTATCATGAAACTGAAAGTTTTATGTATTATTTTAAATACTTGGTTCAAGGTGAAGATGATTATCTTGAAGTTGCTACAACTAGACCTGAAACAATGTTTGGTGATGTATGTGTTGTAGTTAATCCTGATGATGAAAAATATAAGAAATATGTTGGTAAAAAAGTTATGAATCCAGCAAATGGTGAATATATTCCTGTAATTGCTGATTCCTATGTTGAAATTGGTTTTGGTACTGGAGCAATGAAATGTACTCCTGCACATGATCCAAATGATTTTATTATTGGTGAAAAATATGGCTTTCCACATCCTATTTGTATGAATCCAAATGCAACAATGAATGATTTATGTGGTAAATATGAAGGAATGGATCGTTTTGAATGTCGTAAACAATTACTTGAAGATTTAAGTGAAAAAGGACTTGTTATTAAAGTTGAAAAACATATAAATCAAGTTGGATATTCTGAAAGAAGTAAAGCAATTGTGGAACCTTATTTGTCAAAGCAATGGTTTGTTAAAATGAAACCGTTAGCGGATGAAGTGTTAAGAAGACAGTCAAGTAGTGATCCAGTTAATTTTTATCCTGAAAGATTTAATAAAACATTAGTTTCATGGATGGAAAATATCGATGATTGGTGTGTAAGTCGTCAATTATGGTGGGGACATAGAATTCCAGCGTGGTATCATAAAGATACTGGTGAAGTTTATGTAGGAATGGAAGCACCAAAGGATAGTGAAAACTATGTTCAAGATGAAGATGTATT
>CAZYEI010000048.1:0-8213 GCA_964646425.1 uncultured Eubacteriales bacterium
TTGTCAACATCTTTTTTTAACTTTTTTTAACTTTTTTTATTTTTATCTTTTCGATAATATTTTATATAGTTTAATATACTATGAACAATTATAAAGATAGTACTTTTTTACTTATTATATTCTAATATTTTTATCTTATATATAATAGTAGATATGTCTTATTGTAAAAAGAATACATCTACTGTTAATCCTAATCCATCTGCTAGTTTATGTATTGCCAGAAGCGATATATTTCTTTTACCTCTCTCAACATCAGAAATATAATTTCGATGAAGACCACTTCTAAAAGATAATTCTTCAATTGATATGCCTATCATTTTTCTTAATTTTCTAACACGTTCTCCAAACATTAACAATTGATACGCCGAAATTTTATCCATTCAATAATTTCTCCATTTTCTTTATTTCTTTTTGTAATTTTTCAAATTCATTATATATTGTAGATTTTGATATTGTTTCACCAGTTAATTGGTTATATACATCAGCCAATCCCGTTAAAGCAAGTTCTTCATATTCTAAGCGGATTTCAATAATTTTTTGTTGTCTTGGAGTAAGTGTTTCAAATAAAGAATATTTATGTAAATCTTCAATTATCTGTTTATGTTTCTTATATAAATCAGCAGTTTTTTTACTATTTGCAATATCACAGTTCAATGCCCTATTACTGCTATTAACAAAATCTTTATGAATACGATAATCTTCAAAAAACATCAATCCATCGCTTGACTTTATTAATTTTAAAAAATCAGCTATATTTTCAGATTTTTTTAAATACGTAATATATTTATTTCTTCTTTTTGTTACTTTAGCATCTAATTTATATCTATTAAGTAAATTTGCCATATATTTTGCTAAATCCTCTTCATTGCAACTTATTTCTAAATGATAACCGCTTTGAGGATGATTAACACTGCCACTCGCCAAAAAAGCACCTCTTAAATAACATTTTAAAATATCTAAAGATGCTATTAATTGTTTACTTGGAGTAGCATTCATTTGCCCATTTTCTTCCATAATTTCTAACTCTTGCAAAATCCTACGTGGATTATTAGTTGTAGAAACCATGTATACTTCATTTTTTTTAAACCTAGAGTTAATGCTATATGTTATTTGAGGAATTATATGAAACACTTCTTGAAACATAAGATAAATGAAATCAGCAGTTTTTTTATTTTCTGTCCTTATTCTTATTTCTAATCCTTTACTTGCAATACTTAAAGTCCCATTTATCTTAACTAAAGCTGCTAACATCGCCAATTTTTCTTCATATGTTTCATCAACAATTTGGCTTACTTCATTCTTAATATCTTCAGTAAATGACATATCCATCTCTCCATTCTTTAATATTATAACATAAACACTAAAAGTGTGCATTTTATTTTAAAACAAAAGCCTCTTAAGCATTTCTAACTATCTAAGATAGTTCAATCTTTGAGGCAATAAGTTTTAATTAATTAGCATCGATTTAATTATATATTTTCAATAATATGTGTAGCAGCTATGGCACCATCATTACAAGCAGTTACAATTTGACGAAGCGTTTTATCTACAACATCTCCAACAGCATATACGCCTTTTATTTTTGTTTGTTGATGCTTATCTACACTAATATATCCATTTTCATTAACTATATCATAATCTTTTAAAAAATAAGTAACGGGGTCCGCTCCTATTAGTGGGAAAACAATTTTAGTTATTATTTCTTCGTTTTTTTTAGTCTCTGTATTTTTTAAAACAACTGATGTGACACCATAGTTATCTCCTTTTATTTCCTTTAATATGTATGGTATTTTTATTTCAATTTTAGGATTTGATTTAACTTTAGCAATCGTAGAAGGAGTACTTTTAAAGACATCTCTTCTATGTATCAAAAAAACTTTATTTGCAAATTTTGTTAGATATAGAGCCTCATTTAAAGCACTATTTCCTCCTCCAATAACTAACATATTTTCATTTTTATGAAGTGAGCCATCACAAACAGCACAATATGATACACCTCTACCATAATATTTATCTTCATTTATAGCCCCAATCTTTCGCTCAACTGTTCCTGTGGCCACAATAATATTTTTAGTGAAGTATGTTTTATCTTCTATTACGACTTCTTTTATTGTTGATTTAATGTTATTTATTTTTTTCACTTCACCATAAGCATAATCGGGATGAAATGCCATAACATGATTATACATTTCCATCGCCAACTCTGCACCATTAATTTCAGTAAAGCCTGGGTAATTTTCAATAATTGATGTTTTAAGCATTTTTCCTCCAGGGGCATCTTTATCAACAATTAATACATTAATTCCTGCACGTCCTGCATAAATAGCAGCACTAAGTCCAGCAGGACCAGCTCCAATAATAATTACATCATATATCTTATCCATTATTTTCACCTCTATTTGGCAATATGTTAAGCAAATCATATAATGAGTCTATCGCATAATCCACTTCGTTATCATTATAAAATTTACCCTTTATCGAATAATTAACAGCTATACAATCAACATTAGCATTCTTAGCACTTTTTATATCTCCGATAGAATCTCCAATCATTATTGCATCATCATTATTAATGTTAAAATGTTTTAAAGCAATTTGTATGCCATAAGGATTGGGCTTATATAATCCTTCAACATCATCTGCGCCTATTATTAATGAAAAATATTTATCTAATGAGAAATATTTTAAATTGCTTATAATCACACTTTTAACTTTAGATGATATAATAGCTAATTTATATCCTCTTGCAACTAATTCTGTAATAACCTCAGTTGCCCCATTAATTAAAGTCAAAAAGTATTTTGTATTTTTAGTGCTATAGTTGCGATATTCTTGTATCAGCACTTCCATATCTTCTTTAAAATACTTGGGAAATACCTCCATTAATGTTGGGCCTAAAAACGAAATATATTCATTAAAAGTTGGCTCATAACCATTTCCGTATTTTTGAAATAAATAGTGATAGGACATAAATATCAACTTATCACTATCAATCAATGTTCCATCTAAATCAAATAAAATAATTTTTTTATTTTTCATCTTTTTTTTCATTAATATATTGTGAGCTTCCCTCAGTATAGCACAATTCAATATATCCCTTCTTATTTGCAAAATATCTTGTTATTAATAACCAAGAAACTCCGCCAAGAATAAACAATACACTTGTAACAATAGATGTTGGGATTCCAAATATTTTCATAATAAATATTTCGTTTCTAAAACTCTCTAAAACAACTCTAACTAAACCATACCATATAAAATACATAGCAGATAAATCACCATAATATCTATTTTTTGTCCAATATTTTCGCAATATAAAAGTGATTAAGAAAAATCCAAATAAATTTAACATCCCTTCATATAAAAATAAAGGTTGGGCTGCAAGGCCTTGACATTCGTAATATATATCTGTTGCATAAATTTGCTGATTTAAAATAAACTTCGGTAGCCAACTTAATCTTTCTGGATCAACGCAAGCGCCAAACACCTCGCCATTAACAAAATTACCCCATCTACCTAATACTTGGGCAATTAAGATATTAGGAATAACTGTATCAAATAAATCGAATAAAGAAAATTTAAATTTATTTTTTTTGTAATAAACAATTCCTGTTATTACGCCTAAAACTACACCACCTTGTACAGCGAGTCCACCTTCCCAAACCGCAATAGCATTAGCAAGAAAATTAAATGGTGCAAATACGGAATCAAAATAATTATACAGAAATGAATGCATACTCCACATAGTAGTTATATTTGATACAACATACCATATTCTTGCACCAACTAATCCCATCGGAAAACAAATTAAAAATAAATCATTATATATTTCGGGTTTAATACCTCTTTTTTTTCCAAAGTATTGAGATAATTTGTAGGCTAAAAAAGCACCTATAAATATTAACACAGCATACCACTTAAGTTCAAAACTACCAATTTTTAAAAAATTTTTATCTAATGGTTTACCATTTGCTAAAAACATTAAGATCTTCCTCCTTGCAATAATTTATTTAATTTTTTATTAAATTCTTTAGTTGCATCAAAGCCCTTATGTTTTAATAAGTAATTGTTAATGGCAACTTCAATAATATCAGCCATGTTTCTTCCGTCAGAAACTGGAATTTTAGAGTATGGAACTTGAACTCCTAATAATTCTTTGAATTGATCGCTATTTCCCAAACGTTCGAAATCGTGTTCTGAAGAAAAATGTACCAAATCTATATGTACATTAATATTTTCTTTTTCTTTATAAGCATTAATTCCAAAAACACGTGTAACATCAATAATCCCAATTCCACGAACTTCCATAATTCCTGTAGTTAATTCTGGACAAGTTCCAATAAGTTCATTATTCAATCTAGTTATTTCTACTCTATCATCAGCTACCAAACGATGCCCTTTTCGAATCAATTCAAGGGCAATTTCGCTTTTACCAATTCCTGATTCTCCAGTCAAAAGAACTCCTACCCCATATACTTCTAATAATGTAGCGTGAATCGAAATTTTAGGAGCTAATAATTCATTTAAATATAGTAATAATTCAACATTAACCACTGATGTAGCTTTAGATGTTAAAAAAACAGGGAAATTCGCTTCGTTTGCTAAATCTAAAAGTTCTGGAGGACAAGGGTTTCCTCCTGAAATCACAATTGCAGGTGTTTCATCATTAATTAAAAAACTAAATCTTTTAATTCTAGTTTCTTTATCTAATGTTGCAATATATGCTGTTTCTTTATTGCCAATTAGCAGTAATCTTTTTAGTTCAGAGTAATCATAAAACCCACCCAATTCCAATCCAGGACGATTTATTTGTTGGACAAAGATTGGCCGATTTAAAGATTCATTATCTCCAGATACTTGCTTAAACTTAAAATATTTTTGTAAGTCATATACAGTTATACCATGATTTCCCATTACATAATACCTCCTAGTTGATCTTTATTTTGATGATAAGAAACAATCAAAGAGAAAATACCTTTCAACATTATTGTACATATCATTATACCAATTAGGGTCCAAAAACCATTTATGATTAAATCATAGGAAAAAATCTCTACTGATATCCAAATCATCAATGATGATAAGATAAATTCAAAAAATATTTTGCCAAATAAAAGACTAGCAATTTGCTTAGAATTCATATTTTGCATATTTGCTATAACACCTTTTAATCTAAACGAAATATATATACTCGATAAATATTGCACACCTATATTTAGTAGTCCAAATAAAATCCCCGTATATACCAGCACAAATGTATTTGTATATGATACATTCCATCCAAATAATTTAAATAAAAACAACGTTAAAACTAAAAATGTTAAACTTGTTATAAAGGTAATAGTAATCGAAATCATGCTTTGCTTTTTATTTTTCAAGAAAATCCCCCCATCATTCTTCATTTAATATCTTCTTTAAAAATTTTCCAGTATAACTTTCTTGTACATTAATTATCTCTTCGGGAGTTCCAGCAGCAACAATATTACCACCTGCATCTCCGCCTTCTGGACCAATATCAATAATATAATCCGCAACTTTTATCATATCAAGATTATGTTCTATAACAATAACACTATCACCATTATTAACCAATCTATTTATGACTTCAATTAATTTTTTTACATCATGAGTATGTAATCCAGTTGTAGGTTCATCTAAGATATATAAGGTTTTACCGGTTGATTTTCTTTGAAGCTCATTTGCTAATTTTACTCTTTGCGCTTCTCCACCAGACAAGGTTACAGCCGTTTGTCCTAACTTAATATATCCTAATCCAACATCATTTAACGTTTGTATTTTTCTCTTAATTTGAGGAATATTTTCAAAAAAATGAACAGCTTCTTCAATTGTCATTTCTAAAATTTCATAGATATTTTTTCCTTTATATGTAACTTGTAAAGTTTCTTCATTATATCTTTTTCCATGGCACTCCTCACAAGGTACATATACATCTGGTAAAAAGTGCATTGGTACACGAATAACGCCATCTCCTTGACATTTTTCGCATCTACCACCTTTAACATTAAAAGAAAATCTACCTTTATTATATCCTCTTGCTTTAGCCTCTGGGGTAATAGCAAAAATATCTCTAATTAAATCAAATACTCCAGTGTAAGTTGCTGGATTAGAACGTGGAGTTCTTCCAATTGGATCTTGGTCAACTTCAATTAACTTATCAATATTTTCAATACCTAAAATTTTATCACATTTCCCTGGTAAAACTTTTTTACTGCCAAACTCATATTTAATTCCGTTAGCTAAAGTATCTTCGATTAATGATGATTTTCCACTTCCAGAAACTCCAGTTACCAGAGTTAGGCAACCTAAAGGAATTTTTATATCAACATTCTTTAAATTATTTGTTGTGGCATTTTTTATGGTGATAAATTTACCATTACCTTTTCTTCTTTTCTTAGGAACTTCTATCTTTAATTTATGCGATAGATATTTACCAGTAATTGAAGCATTATTATTCATAACTTCTTCCGGAGTTCCTTGAGCTACAATTTCGCCACCATGAACGCCAGCACCGGGGCCAATATCAACTAAGTAATCTGCAGATTTCATTGTGTCTTCATCGTGTTCAACAACAATTAGAGTATTTCCTAAATCACGCATTGATTTTAAAGTATTAATTAATTTTTCATTATCTCTTTGATGAAGACCAATTGATGGTTCATCTAAAATATAAAGCACTCCAGTAAGATGTGATCCTATTTGTGTGGCAAGGCGAATTCTTTGAGATTCACCACCAGACAAAGTACCAGCACTTCGTGATAATGTTAAATAATTTAAGCCTACATTGTTTAAAAAACTCAATCTTTCCACTATTTCTTTTCTAATTAAATGTGAAATTTCAGCTTGTGCTGGTGTTAAAGATAACTTATTTTCCATTATATCAAGGATTTTTGAAATTGGCATATCAGTCATTTCATAAATATTCAATCCATTAATTTTTACGCATAAAGCTCTCTCATTTAATCGTTTTCCTTTACATGTAGGGCATTCTAATTCTCTCATAAATGATGCATAGTAAGTTCTCATAAATTCAGAAACTGTTTCAAGATACATTCTTTCGATATGAGCTTTAGCACCTTCAATAAATCTTAATCTATTAAGCGTGTTGCCACTTCTTGATTCTAAAGAAAATTTCAAAGGTTCCCTTGAACCATTCAAAACAATATCTTGTTCTAATTTTGTTAATTGCTTATATGGCTTATTCATATCAATATTATAATGATTGCATAAATAAACAAATTCTTTCCATTCAAGATTTTCACTACCAACAATATTTTTATAATATACAATTGCGGCTTCGTTCAAGGATAATTCTTTATTTGGAACAAGTAAATCAACATCAACAACCTTTTTTGCTCCAATTCCCGCACAATCAGGACATGCTCCAAGAGGAGCGTTAAAAGAGAATAGTCTAGGTTCTAAAGTACCAACTGAAAAGCCACAATGAGGACAAGCATAATTTTCACTAAATAATATTTCATCTTTGCCATTTGGAACAACAAGTGCCATTCCATTTCCCCATTTAAGTGTTGTTTCTAACGAATCAAAAATACGAGAACGTTTATCTTCAGTTAACTTTAATCTATCAACAACAATATCAATGTCATATTTTTTATTCTTATCAAGTTCTTCAATATCTTCAATTAATTTAATTTCATTATTAATACGAACTCTAATTAGACCATTTTTTAATAATTTTTCAAATAAATCTTTGAAAGTACCCTTTTTTCCTCTTGCATAAGGTGCAATTATATATATTGCAGTTTCAGTTTCTAATTCATATATTTTTTCAAGCATTTGAGAGATAGTCTGTGATAAAATTGGAATATTATGATTAGGACAATATGGAACTCCTATACGAGCATACAGTAATCTAAAATAATCATAAACTTCTGTAACTGTTCCCACTGTAGAACGAGGATTATTACTTGTTGTTTTTTGATCTATAGCAATTGCAGGCGACAAGCCTTCAATCGAATCAACATCAGGTTTTTCCATTCCCCCCATAAATTGACGAGCATAGGAAGACAAAGATTCAACATAGCGTCTTTGACCTTCAGCATAAATTGTATCAAAAGCTAAAGTGGATTTTCCACTTCCTGATAATCCTGTAAAAACAATTAGTTTATTTCTTGGTAAAGTTATATCTATATTTTTTAAATTATTTTCTCTTGCACCTTTAATTATTATTTGAT
>CAZYEI010000048.1:8223-8509 GCA_964646425.1 uncultured Eubacteriales bacterium
AAAGCACCTTCTCTCCTCTTATAATATTATTTACAATGAAAATAATATTTAAGATCTCACATTAATATTACATTTATATATTTTACCATATTTAGGAAATGCTTAAAAGAAAAATACTTAAAATATCTTTTATGTTTATATTAATTCACCTAATATAACATTATAAATCGAGTAGAGAGTGAAAAGTAAGTACTTTCTCGCTCCCTCTCACCACCATACGTACAATCTCCCTATAAGGCGGTTTAAATAAACATTCTACACTATCCGTTTTGATAGTATTCTAAGA
>CAZYEI010000049.1:0-8216 GCA_964646425.1 uncultured Eubacteriales bacterium
TAGACAATAGAAAAGGAGGACATAAATATTATGATGACAGATCCAATTGCAGATATGCTTACGAGAATCCGTAATGCAAATCTTGTTAGAAACGAAAAAGTTTCAATGCCTTCTTCAAAATTGAAAGTTGAAATCGCAAAATTATTATTAGAAGAAGGATACATCACAGCTTATGAAGTAACTGGAGATGTAAAAAAAGAATTAACAATTACATTAAAATATGTTGGAAATGAACGTGTAATTACAGGATTAAAGAGAATTTCTAAACCTGGATTAAGAGTTCAAACTTCATGTGAAAAATTACCTAAAGTTCTTGGTGGAATGGGAATTGCTATTATTTCTACTTCTAAAGGTATTATGACTGATGATAATGCAAGAGCTAATGGTATTGGTGGCGAAGTAGTCGCTTATGTTTGGTAGGAGGTAGCAAAATGTCACGTATTGGAAACAAACCTATTGCTATTCCTACTGGAGTAGAAGTTATCGTTAATGGGGCAACAGTAACTACTAAAGGTCCTAAAGGCGAATTAACAAAAACTTTTAAACCTATTATTGGAATTGAAGTAAAAGATGGATTCGTTCATGTTACTCGTCCAAATGAAGAAAAAACTACTAAACAATTGCATGGAACAACTCGTGCTGTTCTTGCTACAATGGTAGAAGGAGTTAATGAAGGTTATAAGAGAGAATTAGAATTAAAAGGTATTGGTTACAAAGCATCATTACAAGGTGCAAACCTTGTATTAAATGTTGGATATTCACATTCAATTGTTGTTGAACCATTACCTGGAACAAAAATTGAAGTTCCTAGTGCTACAAGCATTGTAGTTACTGGTACTGATAAGCAAATCGTTGGACAACTAGCTGCCGTAATTCGTGGATTTAGAGAACCTGAACCTTACCTTGGAAAAGGTATTATGTATAAAGGTGAACATATCCGTCGTAAAGAAGGTAAAAAGGCTGGTAAGAAATAGGAAAGGAGAATTAAAATATGATTAAAAAAGTATCTAAAAATGAAGTCCGTGTAAGACGTCATAAGAGAGTACGTAATAAAATCTCTGGAACACCTACATGTCCACGCTTATGCGTTTTCCGTTCAAATGCAAATATCCATGCACAAATTATTGATGATACAAATGGTACAACATTAGTTGCTGTATCAAGTGTTAGTTTAAAGATTACTAATGGCGGTAATATTGAAGGAGCTAAAGTAGTTGGAGCAGAACTTGCAAAAGCTGCATTGGCAAAAAATATTACTAACGTAGTGTTTGATCGTGGTGGATGTATATACCATGGTCGTGTAAAGGCTTTAGCCGAAGCTTGTAGAGAAAACGGCTTAGTATTCTAGGAGGTTGCAACATGGAAGAAAATAAAAATGTTGAAGTTGTAGCAGAAAATGCTGCAGTTGCTGAAACTAAAACAGAAGCAAAGCCAGAAACTCGTAGGGGTAACAAGCCTCAAAAAGATGGAAAACGTAGACCTCAACGTCAGTTAAACGTGTATCAAAGACTGTTAAAGGTGGAAGAAGTATGCGTTTCTCTGCTTTAGTTGTATGTGGAAATGGCCAAGGATCTGTTGGATTTGGTACTGGTAAAGCTAAAGAAGTACCTGATGCAATAAAGAAAGCATTAGGTGCTGCTAAAAAGAATATGTATAGAGTACCAATGGTTAAAGGAGATACAATCCCACACATTGTCAATGGAAAATTTGGAGCATGTACTGTTTTATTACGCCCTGCACCTAAGGGAACTGGTATTATTGCTGGTGGTGCTGTAAGATCAGTTCTAGAATTAGCAGGTGTTAAAAATATTTATTCAAAAGTATATGGTTCAAGAACTGCTATTAATGTTGTTAGAGCAACAATTAATGGTATTGAAAGCTTGAAGACTGCTGGTAAAGTAAGTGCTTTACGTGGCAAAAAGATTTAATAATAAATATAGGAGGTGTAAGTCATGAAACTACATGAGCTTAAGTACACTGAAGGTTCAAGAAAAGAAGCATTCCGCGTTGGTAGAGGAATCGGTTCTGGTAATGGAAAAAGAGCAGGTAGAGGTCAAAAAGGACAAAATGCACGTTCAGGTGGCGGTGTTCGTCCTGGCTTTGAAGGAGGTCAAACTCCAATCTATCGTCGTATTTCAAAACGTGGATTTACAAATGTTGGTAGAATAGAATATGCAATCGTTAATTTAGCTGATATTGAAAGAGTATTTAATGATGGCGATTCAGTTTGCCCTAATTGCTTAAAGGAAGCTGGATTAGTTCGTAAAGAATTAGACGGCGTTAAAGTATTAGCTAATGGAAAATTAACTAAGAAATTAACTATCAGTGCTCATAAATTTTCTAAAGCTGCTGTTGAAGCAATTGAAGCAGCTGGTGGCAAAGCTGAGGTGTTATAGAAAATGTTTTCTACATTCATCTCAATGTTTAAGAACAAAAATGTACGTGAAAGAATTGTTTATACATTAGGTATCTTCCTAATCTTTAAATTGGGGGCATCAATCACAATTCCAATGGTTGATGTTTCTCAACTACAATTAGGAACCCAAGATATGCTTAGTTTAATGAATATTATGGGGGGAGGTTCATTGCAACAGTTTTCTGTTTTTGCAATGGGTGTTTCTCCATATATTACCTCTTCAATCGTCATTCAATTGTTAGCTGCTGGAGTATTACCTGCTCTTTCTGAATTGAATGAACAAGGTGAGCAAGGTAAAAAATCTATGGAAAATGCAACAAGAGCTCTTACATTGATGTTGGGTGCTGTTCAAGCATATGGAATTATTGTAACAGCGTTAAATTATAATATGACAATTAATGGATCTAGTGAATTAAAAACTGGTGATGCTATTGTTATTATTACTATTTTGATGGCTGGTACATTATTCTTAATGTGGCTTGGTGATCAAATTACTGCCAAAGGTGTTGGAAATGGTATGTCAATGATAATTTTTGCTGGTATTATTTCATCTGTTCCAACTCAATTCATTGCAGCATTTGGTTTATTTGTAAATGATACTTCAACTGTAAGTGCAACATTTACTGGATTAATTAAGTTTAGCGCATATGTGTTATGTTTCTTAGTATTAATTATTTTCGTTGTTTATATGGAACAAGCTCAAAGAAAAGTTCCAATTCAATATTCAAACGCTTCAAAAAGTGTTCGATCACAAAGCGATGTTACCTTCTTACCAATGAAGGTTAACTCAGCTGGAGTTATTCCTATTATCTTTGCCTCATCTGTAATGAGTGCTCCTTCAACTGTAATTGCTTTAGTTGGAGGTAATCAAGAAAGTGGCTTTATTAAATTTTTATCATTAACTGCACCATACAAGGGATGGTATTGGGGATTAACTATATTTGTTTTATTAGTTATTTTATTTACATTCTTCTATGCAAGAATGCAAGTTGATCCAGAAAAGATTAGTGAAAACTTTTCTAAATCTGGTGCTTATATTCCAGGTATTAAACCTGGTAAAGAAACAGCTAGATATCTTTCAACGATTTTAAATCGTGTTACATTTATTGGAGCTGCATTTATTACAATTATTGGTATTTTGCCATTTGTAATGCAAATAGTCTTGAACTCTATTTATCCTCAAGCTGCTCAAACATTAGCTTCAGGATTTGGTGGAACAGGAATCATCATTATTGTCGGTGTTGCTCTAGAAACTGTTAAAGAAATTGAAGGACGTATGGCTGGAAAAGATTATTCTGGTTTTACAGCTGAATTAGACTATTAATTAAAGGTGGTGTCTATATGCGTATTATTTTAGTCGGTGCTCCTGGTGCTGGTAAAGGTACTCAATCAACAAGAATCTTAGCAAAATACGCAATTCCATATATTTCAACAGGAGATATTTTCCGCAAAGAAGTTAGTAAAGATACTGATTTTGGAAAAGAGGTAAAAAGATATATTGATAAAGGATTATTAGTTCCTGATCATATAACTTTAGAAATTGTTCAAGAAAGACTTTCGCAACCTGATTGCAAAGATAGTTATTTATTAGATGGTTTCCCTCGTACTGTCCTACAAGCAAAAATGTTTGATGAAATTGTTTTAGACACAAAAAATCCAGTTCAAGTTGTTATAAACTTGGATATTAAAGAAGATTTACTTATAGAGAGACTTACAGGACGACAAATTTGTCGTACCTGTGGCTCTATTTATCATAAAGTAAATAAACCTTCAAAAATTGAAGGAATTTGTGATAAGTGTGGTAGTAAACTTGTAGAACGAGAAGATGATAAAATTGAAAATGTTAAAGTTCGTTTAAGAGAATATCGTACACGAACAAAACCATTAATTGATTTTTATCGTAAAAAAGGACTACTTGTTAATATTGACGCTTCACAAGATGCAGATGTAATATTTGAAGAAATTTCAAAAATATTGGAGGGACTTCAATAATGATTACCATCAAGAATGCTAGAGAAATAGAATATATGAAGGAAGCAGGTAGAATTGTTGCTAAAGTACTTCATGATATAGAAAAATCTATTGTTCCTGGTGTTACTACATTGCAATTAGAGCAAATTGCGGAACATATCATTCGCTCTAATGGTGCAACACCTTCATTTAAAGGATATTATGGATTTAAAGGGTCTATTTGTACATCAATTAATAATCAATTAGTACATGGAATCCCCAATAAATCTGTTGTTCTAAAAGAAGGTGACATTATTTCGATTGATGTTGGTGCTTGTTATAAAGGATATCATGGAGATAGTGCTCGTACTTATCCTGTTGGCAAGATTAGTGATGATGCCGCAAGGCTTTTAAAAGTTACAGAAGAATCTTTATATAAAGGTCTTGCACAAGCAAAGTCGGGAAATCGTATAACTGATATTTCACATGCAATACAAGAATATGCTGAAAGTTTTGGTTATTCTGTTCCTAGAGACTACACTGGACATGGTGTAGGAACTGATATTCATGAGGATCCAATTGTTCCAAATTTTGGTAAACCTGGACGTGGAATTATGTTAAAAACAGGAATGACAATTGCTGTTGAACCCATGATTCAACAAGGAGTTAAGGAAACTCGTACACTAAAGGATGGATGGACAGTAGTTTCTGCTGATGGAAAACTTTCTGCTCATTTCGAACATACCATATTAATTAAAGATGATGGATATGAAATCCTAACAAAGTTAGATGAGAACAAGGAGGCTAATTAATGGCTAAAGATGATGTTATCGAGGTTGAAGCAACCGTCGAAGAAGCATTACCAAATGCAATGTTCAAAGTAAAACTGCAAAATGGCGTAGTAATTTTGGCCCACGTTTCTGGTAAAATCCGTATGCACTATATTCGCATTTTACCAGGTGATAAAGTTACCGTTGAAATTTCGCCATATGATTTAACACGTGGCCGCATAACTTTTAGATATAAATAGAATTTAAAATTCAAGGAGGAAAATACTATGAAAGTAAGACCTTCAGTCAAACCAATGTGTGATAAGTGCAGAGTTATTCGTCGTAAAGGCCGTGTAATGGTTATTTGCGAAAACCCTAAGCACAAACAAAGACAAGGTTAATAAGGAGGAAAAATAACTATGGCTCGTATTGCTGGAGTTGATATACCTAATGATAAAAGGGTAGTTATTTCATTAAGTTACATTTACGGAATTGGAGTACCACTAGCTAGAACTATATTAGCAGAAACTGGTATTTCTGAAGATATTCGTGTTAAAGACTTAACTGAAGAACAATTAACAAAAATTCGTCATGAAGTTGATAAATATAAAGTTGAAGGAGATTTACGTAGAGAAATTTCTTTAAATATTAAGAGACTTCAAGAAATTGGATGCTATCGTGGCATTCGTCATCGTAGAGGATTACCAGTTCGTGGACAAAAAACAAAAACAAATGCACGTACTGTAAAGGGACCACGTAAGACGATTGCTAATAAGAAACAAGCATCTAAAGGATAGAAAGGAGTTTGACATAATATGGCACAACCTAAAAAAGCTGCAATTTCTACAGCTGCTCGTAAAAAACGTGCACGTAAAGCAATTACTAAAGGAATCGTTCACGTTCATTCAACATTTAATAATACAATTGTTACTATTACGGATGAAGCAGGAAATGCATTGTCATGGGCAAGCGCTGGTGGCTTAGGATTTAAAGGTTCTAAGAAGTCTACTCCATTCGCTGCACAACAAGCATCTGAAAAGGCAAGTAAAGCTGCTATGGAATATGGTTTAAAAGTAGTAGATGTTAATGTAAAAGGACCTGGTCCTGGCCGTGAAGCTGCTGTTCGTTCATTAGAAACTGCAGGATTGACAATTTTATCAATTGTTGATGTTACACCTATTCCACATAATGGATGCCGTCCACCTAAACGTCCTCGTGGTTAATTTTAATTAATATTAAAACTTAAATTTACGAGGAATGAAATGGAGGAATATAAATGAGAAAGTTTGAAAAACCAAAGTTTGAGATTACTGAAGTTAACGATCTAGAAAATAGTGCAACATTTACTGTTGAACCATTAGAAAGAGGATATGGTACAACATTAGGAAATGCACTTCGTCGTGTTATGCTGTCTTCTTTACCAGGAGCTTCACTATATGCAATTGAAATTGAAAAAGCTCGTCATGAGTTTTCTGCTCTTGATGGTGTTATTGAAGATGTAACAACAATTATTTTAAATCTTAAAGATTTAGTTTTGGATATTGATGCTGAGGATAATGTTACAAAGAAAATTACTATTGATGTAACAGGCCCTGCTGTTGTTACTGGTGCAGATATTGTTTGTCCAAGTGATGTTCAAGTTGTAAGTAAAGATTTATTTATTTGTAGCGTTGCTGAAGGTGGAACATTCCGTGCAACATTGTATTGCCGTAATGGTCGTGGCTATGTAACTGCTGAACAAAATAAGGCAAGTAATTCTTCAAGATTCCATGTTGGACTTATTCCAACTGATTCAAACTATTCACCAATTCGTATGGTTTCATATGAAGTAGAACCTACTCGTGTTGGTTATGATACAAGTTATGATAAGTTATTTATGCATGTTACAACAAATGGCTCAATGACTCCTCAAGCTGCTATTGCATTAGCTGCTAGACTATTGGTAGAACATTTTGCATTATTTGTTGAAATTTCTGAACTTGCTAAAAATACTGATGTTATGACTGAATCAATTTCTGAATCAGAAAATAAATATCAAAATATGTCAATTGAAGATCTTGAATTATCAGTTCGTTCATATAATTGTTTAAAACGTGCTGGAATTCAAACAGTTGAAGAATTGACTCAAAAAACAGAAGAAGATATGATGAAAGTTCGTAATTTAGGTAAAAAGTCTTTAAAAGAAGTTAAAGATGTTTTACAAAGTTATGGACTTGGATTTAGATCTTTCGAATAATAAGGAGGATACATAAATATGGCACGTAAAAATATTCATGGTAAATCTGGCGTTCGTTTTAAAGCTGGTTATACTGCTGCAAAAGATAAATCAATGTTACGTAATGTTTCTACTGAATTAATTATTCATGGAAGAGTACAAGTAACTGCAAAGGTTGCTAAGCAATTAAGAACTGAAGTAGATCACTTAATTACTTTAGGTAAAAAAGGAGATTTACATGCTCGCCGTTTAGCAGCTCGTTATGTTCGTGATGTTTGGGCTGATGAAGCAAATAAGGTAACAGCTTTACAAAAATTGTTTGCTGAAATTGCTCCTAAATATGCTGATCGTAATGGTGGATACACTCGTATTTTAAAAGTAGGAAATCGTCGTGGCGATAATGCTCCTATGTGTATCGTTGAATTAGTATAGTTTGATTTTGAAAAAGGTTCAATTATTGAACCTTTTTTATTATTATGTTTATAATATTTGGTTTTTTGATAAAAATGTAGTAAAATAATATAGTTTAAGGAAAGGAGCGAGAAAGTATGGAAAATATTATTGAAATAAAAAACATTTCTTTTGGATATGATGATGAAAATCTAGTTTTAAGCGACTTTTCGTTAAATATAAAAAGAGGCGCATATACCGTTATAGTTGGTCATAATGGCAGTGGAAAATCAACACTAGCAAAATTAATTATTGGTTTATTAGAGGCTGGGAAAGGTAAGATAATTGTTGATAACGAAGAATTATCAGAATATACATTATCAAATATTCGCAGTAAAGTAGGTATTGTTTTTCAAAATCCAGATAATCAATTCATTGGTTCAACTGTTGAAGATGATATTGCTTTTGGCTTAGA
>CAZYEI010000050.1:0-8177 GCA_964646425.1 uncultured Eubacteriales bacterium
TTGAAACATCAATTACTACGATAAATACAACTTTATCTGCATTACAAATTCAAGTGGATAAAAACACTCAAGATATTGAAGACTTAATTCATAGAGTTGACTGTTTAGAAGGAATCCACGAAACAGATACATATACTTGGTCAAATGATTTTTTAAGTTGTACTGCAAGTGGTAATTGTAAACATTGTGGATTAGACTTGGTAGCTGAAACTACAACAAACATTACTATTGATGGATTTAAGTATACTGCAACATTTGAAAATCCATTACTTAAAGCACAAACAATTGATTTAACAGATTTAACAACTGTATCATCAGCAAATTATGAAAGTGCAATTAATATTGTCTTTTCTAAGAAGAATGAAAATGTAACTTTAAACTTACCAGAAAATTTTGGCTCTTACGAAGTATCGTTTCAATTTACTCCATGCCATTATATAAACAATGCTATAAAAAACAACAAAACGAATGTAAATCTTACGTTAAAAGGAATAAAAAAACTATATTTATATACTTTTGAAGACAATGAATATTTGATTTCAATTAACTTACCTGATGCAACAGAGATAAGCAATTATGCATTTGAAAATTGTTTTAATTTAAAATCTGTATCTATGCCAAAAGTGACAAAGATATGGGGTATTGCATTTGATTCTTGTACATCTTTGATAGAAATAGAATTACCAAGTCTAACTGATTTAAGTAATATAGTCTATAACGCATCTTTTCAAAAGGTGAAACTTGGTTCAGTAGTTACAAAAATTAGTAGCCTCGCCCCATTTAAAAATTTTGATACAACAAATTGCGTTTTGATTCTTGCAAAAGGACAAAAGGATTATAACAAAGCAGAAGATGGAAGTTTTTCAATGAGCGAAAAGGAAATGTCAACAGGTGATACAACATTCTGTGGATATGAATTTAAGAAGATTGTTATAGGTGAAGTATATTATTGTAAACATGAAAATACGTTTGTTTCTTATTCTTGGACTGATGATTTTTCAAGTTGTACAGCAAGATTATTCTGTGAAAACTGTGGAGAAACTGTTGAAACCAAAACGGTAAATACAACATCTAATGGTTTTGTATATTCAGCTGATTTTGATGATGAGAGAATACCAACGGCATCAATTGACTTGACGGATTTGACTTCAATGTCTTCGCTTATGTATAAAAATGCGATTAATATTATTTTCTCAAAGGGAGAAACGGATATCACTTTAAATTTACCAAAGAATTTTGAAAATTTTTATATGTTAAAAACAGGCGTTCGTAATAGTTCTGTTAGCGTAAATCTTACTCTTAAAGGAGTAGAAAAAATTAATAAAAATGCTTTTGAAAATTGTTCTAAGTTATTATCTGTTAGTATGCCAGATGTAATAGAAATTGATGAACACGCATTTATTTGGTGTTCTAATTTATCTAGTGTTAGTGCTGATAAAGTTCAAAAAATAGGAGAAAGTGCATTTAATCAATGTACTAGTTTAACTCAATTAATTTTTCCTGAAGCAACTGAAATCGGTGAATCCGCTTTTTATAGATGTACAAAGCTTAGTGAAATATCTTTGCCAAAATTAACAAAAGTTAGCAAATACATGTTTAATGGATGCGATAATTTAAAAGAAATCAACCTTCCTATGGCAACTGAAATAGAAAATTATGCGTTTTCTAATTCTGGGTTGGAGTCGATAACATTCGGTTCGCAAATTATTGCGATGGATAGTTCTGCTTTAAGTGGCTTAAACTCTAATTGCGTTATCACTCTTGCAAAAGGTCAAAAGAATTTCGGTTGGACGGAAAATTATGATGATTTTATAATGAGCGAAGAGGAAGTTGAAGCAGGCGAAAATAAAACATTCGGTGGTTATATATTTAAAGAAATAATCATTGCTGAATAATTAATACAATCCCTCAATCCTTAATTGGAAAGAGGGACTTTTTTTGTTTACAGCCAATATTCTTTTAGCGTGGTTGTAAGTTTCCAAAAATCATCATAAAAATCTTGGAGTTTGATAATGTTGTATTTTTCTTTTAAGATAACAGTGTCATTATTGCTTGTATCTGCAATTATAATGTAACATTGTGCTATTTCGTTTTTCCAAAGCACTAATGCTCTTGTCTAGCATTTTAAAACCGACAAGAGCATCTAATGAAGCACCAAATAAATCTAATATTTTGAGAATCAAGTTTAATTCTGGTATAGTCACACCTCGTTCTTATTTTGAAAACGAAGCAAAGACAGCATCTACAATTCTGCTAATTGTTCTTGTGTCATAGAGTCTTCTTTTCGCAATTTAGTAAGATTTAAATAAAGTATTAAATTCAGCTTCTCATTCATTCGTTGTCTTTGTTGCACAATTATACAATTAATTTTGAAATATAGAAGATATCGCAGTATAAATAGTTAGTTTTTTTGAACCAAAAGTTTAATTTAACCATGAAAATGAAAAAATACACAATTGTAATGAAATAATTGCGTATTTTTAAAAAATAATTATGGTATTATTCCTAATAAATGTTATTCTCCGATAAGATAACTCCAGATTAATCTAAAAGTATTTTCTATGCCTTTTAAATGTGTTCTTTCCATTCCATGGCTTGCATGAACTCCACTTCCAATTAAAGCTCCTTTAAAATCGTTACCAGCTCCCCATGCAGCATCGATATCAGAACCATAAAAAGGGAAAATATCAACTGCATAATTTAATTTTAATTCTTTGGCTTTGGCTATTAATTTTGTGGTTAATTCATAATCATATGGTGATCTGCTATCTTTAGCACAAATTGAAACAGCAAATTCATTACCAGCTAAATCTAATCCAACGCACCCCATATCAATAGTTACAAATTCGCTTATTTCATTTGCTATTGTGCTTGCACCATGTCCAACTTCTTCGTGAACAACAAAATATATTCTTGTTTTATAAAAAGGTACAAGATTGTGTGTGTGTAATTCTTCTAATAAAAGAAGTAACATACAAACAGAAGCTTTATCATCGATAAATCGTGATTTAATAAAACCAGAAGATGTAACTGTAAATTTAGGATCAATAAAAATAATGTCACCATTTTCAATTCCTAGATTTCTTACATCAGTGGCGTTATGAACAATTTCATCAATTCGCACTTCTAAATTATTGATGCTTCTATCTTTTGAACTTGCATCTGGAAATACATGGGCAGCAGGTGAAGTTGAAATAATTGTGCCACTATAACGTTTATTATCTCTAGTTAATATTGTGCAATATTCGCCATCTAAAGTAGGAGTAATTGGTCCTCCTAGAGTTGTTAATGCTAAAGTTCCATTTCCTTTAATTGAACGTACCATTAAGCCAAGTGTATCAACGTGCGCACTTGTAGCTACACATTTATTGTTATTTTTTCCCTCGATTATTACTTCAATGTTTCCTTTATTAGTAATTCTATAATTGTATTTCCATTCTTTTAAATATTTTTCAATTAATTCTATTACTTTTATCGTATATCCTGTTGGTGAATCACAATTAAAGATTTCATTAGCAAATTTTAGATAGTTTTCTTTATTCCATAAATTCATTTTATTTTGCCTCCTATATAATAGTATTATAACATTTTCATAATAAAAAATTGTATTTTATTTATTATTTTAATTATAAATAAAAGGCTTCTTACAAAATAAGAAGCTAATTAAATTATTTGTGTTTTGGAGTATATCCAATAGCAAGAGCCCCAGGCCCAGTATGACATAAGACTACGCCAGGAATTAAAGCAAGATTTACTGTAAAATCTTTAAGAACTTCGTTGGCTTTTATCATTGATACTAATTCATTTGCTCTTTCAATTTCATTTGTATGGAATACAAATAAATCATAATTTTCAGGTGTGATACCAGTTTTAGTGATTTCTTCGATGGCTTCTAATAATGCCTTTTTTACAGTTCTAACAGCTTTAAATTTATCAATTAAGCCGTCTTTAAGCATTAATATTGGTTTTAATCCAATTAAATTACCTAAGGCTGCAGCGGCAGGAGTGATTCTACCCCCACGTTTTAAATAGGTTAAAGTTTCAGGAACAACATATGCAATTGCTTTTCCACCACGATTGTCTAAAATCTCACAAATTTCTTTAAATGATTTTCCTTCATTAACAAGTCTACGAGCTAATCGTACTTCATATCCTTGAAATTCTGCAACAGAACGAGCATCGATTGTTTTAACTCGTCCATTAAATTCTTTTTCAATTAAAAGACTAGTTTCGTATGTCTTAGACATTTTTGAGGAAATAGGGATATATATAATATAATCATAAGTTTTTAAAGTCTCTTCAAATAAATCAGTAACAATTTGAGGCGCAATTTGAGCTGATTTATATACTTTACCAGATTTTAATTCTCTTAAAAATTCATCATAAGTGAAAGTAACACCATCCATTATAACATCATCACCACATGATAATGGCTTTGAAAGAACGATAATGTCTAATTTTTTTCCTTCATCAAGACTTATGTTTGAATCTGAATCTGTGATAATTGCAATTTTTTCCATAAATTAAACCTCTCAATCTACTTTAAAATAATAGCATATAAAAGATTAATTTGTAAACAAAAAATAAAATCTGTCTATTTTTTCGAAAATGTAAGCATATAAGTGCACTTCTTTGTATTTTAAAATAGATTATGATATAATATAGATATAATATAAAAAAATATATAGGGGGCTAAAAAATGGATTTTTTTCTTGCTGTTGATCCAATTGTAAATATTATAGGTGATTGGTTGGCTAAAATTACTTTTGGTTCAATCTTTGTTAGATTATTACTTGCTGTATTTTGTGGAGGATTGCTTGGTGTTGAACGTGCTACAAAGAAAAGAGCTGCAGGCTTTAGAACACATATTTTAGTTTGCCTAGGTGCTGCAATTGCAATGATGACAAATCAATTTGTTTATGAACAATTTACTACCGGTGATGTTAGCAGACTTGGCGCACAAGTTATTAGTGGTATTGGTTTTTTAGGTGCTGGTACTATAATTTTAACTTCAAAAAATCAAATTAGAGGACTTACTACTGCGGCAGGTTTATGGGCTTGTGCTTGTTTGGGACTTGCAATTGGGATAGGATTTTATACTTTGGCAATAGGTAGTTTACTTGTTATTTTTGCAGCATTAACAATATTTACATATTTGGAGCATTATTTTACTGAAAGAACAATAAGTATGGAACTACATGTTGAATTTGATACACGCACTAACTTAAAAGATTTTATTAACTATATTAGAAATAAAGATATGAAAGTTATTTCAATTGAACATAATACTGCATATTCAAGCACGGGACTCAGTGTTTATACTATTAGAATTGATTTGCCGAAAAATAAAAAATTAACACATAAAAATGTTATCGACGATATTAATAAAATTGAATATGTTAATTTTGTTGAAGAACTATATTAAAAGGGGGATTATTTGTGAAAAATAAACCAATTGTTGCAATAATGTATGATTTTGATAAAACATTAAGTAGTGATGATATGCAAAATTATGGATTTATTCCTTCACTTGGAATGACTCCAGATGAATTTTGGACGAGGACTCAACAAATTAGCGCTAAAGAAGGCTTGGAAAGTACTATGGCCTATATGTATATGATGGTCAAGTGTTGCAAAGAAAAAAATATAAAATTGACAAAAAGTTATTTAAATGAATTAGGTAAAAATGTTAAATTTTATGAGGGCGTTACTACTTGGTTTAAAAGAATTAACCAAATTGGTGAAGATTTAGGTCTTGAGATTGAGCATTATATTATTTCTAGTGGTAATAAAGAGATAGTTGATGGTTGTTCAATTGCTTCTCAATTTAAAGCAATATTTGGCTGTGAATTTTTTTATGATGAAAATGGTGATGCTATTTGGCCTAAACTATCAATTAACTACACTTCAAAAACCCAATTTTTATTTAGAATTTCCAAAGGAGTTTTAGATACAACCGATGATAAATCAGTGAATATAAAAGTAGAGGAAAAAAGAATACCTTATCATAATTTTATATATTTGGGAGATGGATTAACTGATGTACCATGTATGCAACTTGTTAAAGAAAAAGGTGGAAGGTCTATTGCTATTTATCCAAAAGGAAAAAAAGATAAAGTTGTTTCTTTATTT
Source organism: uncultured Eubacteriales bacterium (assembly GCA_964646425.1). Classification (GTDB taxonomy): domain Bacteria; phylum Bacillota_I; class Bacilli_A; order RFN20; family JAISJY01; genus CAZYEI01. The sequence goes on from CAZYEI010000050.1 coordinate 6,133, forward strand.
GAAGAAGGACGTGTTAATTATTTATGTAGCGCTGATTATCGTTCTGGAAGCATGTTAGAGAAGGTTGTAAAATTAATTTTAACACAAATGGCATTAACTGCTGAGTTACTTGCTAAAGAAAATGAATTATTTAATAAGTAGTTTATGTACGAAAGTATATAAACTTTTTTTATTGATATTTTTAAACTGCATATAATAAATTATATATGGAGGTTAAAAAAATATGTTATTTAATAATATTAAAAGTTTAATTGGCAATACTCCTATAGTGAAACTAGAAAAATATCAAAATGAATATAAATTAACAAATGAGTTGTATGCCAAACTTGAAAAATATAATCTTAGTGGAAGTATTAAAGATAGGGCGAGTTATTATATGCTTGAAAAAGCATTTGAGCAAAAATTGATAGATAAAGATAGTACGATAATCGAACCCACAAGTGGCAATACGGGGATTGCTCTAGCTTGCTTAGGAAATGTTTTTAATTTAAATATAATAATTGTAATGCCAAAATCAATGAGTGAAGAAAGAAAAAAAATTATTAAAGATTATGGTGCAAAATTGGAATTAGTGGATGGAACAATGAATGATTGTATTATTAGGGCAAAAGAATTAAAAGAGCAATTTTCAAATTCATTTATCCCATCACAATTTGAGAATTCTAACAATCCTTTAGCACATTATGAAACTACTGGTCCAGAAATATTAAATGATTTGCCAGATGTTGATATAGTAGTATGTGGTATTGGAACTGGTGGAACAATAAGTGGCGTTGGAAAATACTTAAAAGAAAAAAATTCTAAGATTAAGATAATTGGAATAGAACCAAAACAATCTCCTTTTATTACTAAAGGAACATCGGGAAAACATAAAATTCAAGGAATTGGTGCAGGATTTATGCCTAAAAATTTAGATTTAAATTTTATTGACAAAATTATAGCAATTGATGAAACAAATGCTATACTTACAGCAAAAGAATTAAATAAAATCGAAGGAATATATGTTGGAATATCAAGTGGTGCAGTATTAGCTGCTGCTAAAGATATTGCGATGAATGAGCAAAATAAGAAAATTGTTGCAATTTTACCCGATGGAGGAGAAAGATATTCATGGAATTAATGAATATAAAAAAATATAATTCCCTGCCCAAAAGAGATAAAGTTATTGAATTTTTGGAAGATACACGAAAATATTTATTTCCAGGATATTTTGAAGATATTGGAGATTCATTAAAAAAGTATCAAGATAAAATAATTAGGAAAATTAAAAGTGAATTTTTACTATATATTTGCAATAGTCAAGATAAACTAGATACTTTTATCATCGAATTAAATAAAATTAAAACGATTTTAAAAAGTGATATTGAAATGACTTTTTTATCTGATCCTGCTTGTGAATCAATAGATGAAATAATAATTGCCTATCCAGGAATATTTGCAATTTCAACATATCGTATTGCCCATATTTTATACGAAGAAAATATTGCGATAATTCCTAGAATAATAAGCGAATATGCTCATAGTAAAACCGGAATAGATATTCATCCTGGAGCTTCTATTGGTAAGTATTTTTTTATCGATCACGGAACAGGGATTGTAATTGGAGAAACAACCATTATTGGGCATCATGTTAGAATATATCATGGAGTTACTTTGGGCGCGCTTTCACTAAAAAAAGGACAAAGTTTAAAGGGAAGTAAAAGGCATCCGACGATTGGAAATAATGTAACAATATATTCAGGCGCCTGTATTTTAGGTGGAGAAACGATAATCGGAGATAATTCTACACTGGGCTGCAATGTATTCCTTATTCAATCAATTCCTGAAAATTCCAAAGTTATGATACAAGTAAAAATTGACTAAGAAATCAAAATTTGTTTTTTAAAAAGTAGTGAAAAATTTGTACTTAATCGCAAAAGTCGGACTAATTTGAATTGTTAAGTACATTTCATTACTTTTTTATTTGCTGTTTTTTTAGTAAAACCAGAGGTTTGTTAAGTTGTAAATGATGTGAGACAAAAAAAGTGAAAAAAATAAACTAATTT
>CAZYEI010000051.1:0-8070 GCA_964646425.1 uncultured Eubacteriales bacterium
ATCAAGTTAATAAAATTGGAATTGCGATTATGGGGCAAACTGCTGAATTGGTTCCGGCTGATAAAAAATTATATTCTTTAAGGGATGTTACTGGAACAGTAGAATCATTGCCACTTATTGCTTCAAGCATTATGTCAAAAAAATTAGCTACAGGTAGTGATGCGATTTGTTTAGATGTAAAATATGGCTCTGGTGCTTTTTGTAAAACAATTGATGATGCTAGAGAATTAGCAAAAGCAATGGTTGATATTGGAAAACATTTAGATAAAAATACTAAAGCAATAATTTCTAATATGGAAGAACCATTGGGATATGCAATAGGAAATATTTTAGAAGTTAAAGAGGCTGTAAATACATTGCAAGGTCATGGTCCAAAAGATTTAGTTGAGCTATGTTTATGTGCAGGTTCAATTATGTTGGTACAAGCTGGAATATATGATAATGAAAATACTGCACGTATAGCATTAAAAAATAATTTAGAAAATGGAAAAGCATATGAAAAATTACTTGAATTCATTGATGCCCAAGGTGGCGATATTGCGTATCTAAAAGATTTATCAAAATTTAATGTTGCTAGTAAAATAATTGAAATATCCGCTTCTGAAGCAGGGTATATATGCAAATTAGATGCATTGACTTTAGGCGATGCAGCAATGAAATTGGGTGCAGGTCGTGAAAAGAAAGAGGATTTAATCGATTACACTGCAGGTATTGTTTTAAATCATAAAGTTGGTGATTATGTAAAAAAAGGCGAAAAAATATTGACAATTTACACAAATGTTAATGATGAAGTGTTAAATGATGCAAAAAGTGATATTTTATCTGCAATTAAATATAGTAAAGAGAAAATTGAACCAAAATTATTAATTGAAGAAATAATCCAATAAAAAATAATATTGATATGATTTTTTTTGATAATTATTGACATTTTATATGCTTATGATAAAATAAAGTTGTGTTTAAATTATATTATATATAATTTTGTGCATCTGCATATTTGATTTATGGAGCAAATTAAATATATATTTAGTCAATACTAAAGTAAGTTTGCATATAAATATATTGATATAAATTTTAAAACAAATGAGATATTACTCTCATAATATTTAGTTTTAATGTAAAGGAGTTAAGAATTATGAAAAATAAGAATAGAAGTTTATTAACAATAGTTATGTCTATTATCTTAATTGCATTAGTTATTTTTGCATTTATTCCTAATATTTTAAGCAATTTCTTATTAGAACATAGATATTTAGCTATTGTAATTGGTTTAGTGGCATTGATTACTTGTTGTGGTTATCTAGTTATTTCATCACAAATTGCTATTGAAGAAAATTTTGCTGTAAATAATGATTCACTAATTGATGATGTTGTAACAAATAATTTAGAAAAAAAAATTAACGAAGAAGTAAAAGAAGAAACTCCTGCTGAAGAATTGACTAATAATGGTGATGCTCCTAAAACTGAAGAATCTCCTGAAATCGTTCGTTTAGATTATAGTTTTAAATCAAAATTGATTCTTTCTTCTGATGAAGTAAAAGACTATTACAACAATATTGTTACTTATGCTTTATCATATGGTGCTAAGTTAAGAAAAAGTTGGAAAAAAGAAACTATTTATCTTGGAAGAAAAATATTTGCTATTCTAACATTTAAAGGAAAAAAATTGTGTGTTTCATTTGCTTTAGATCCAAAAGACTATGAGAATAGTAAATATTTCTTTAAAGATGTTTCAAGTATAAAGAAATTTGAAAAAACACCCTTGTTGATGAAAATTACATCAAATAGAAAAGTTAAGTACGCAAAAGATTTATTAAATTTAATCTTTACAAATAATGGATTACTAGACAAAAAAATTGAAGTTTCTTTTGAAAATATTCCATTAGAAACAAAAGATGAATTAATTATAAATGGACTAATTAAAGATCCAACAAAAGAAAAAGTAAATGCTTAATATAAATAATGAAAGGAATTGAATAATATGAAAAAGAATTTAAATAAATCAATGATTGCTTTATATGTTGCTATTGTAGTTCTTGCTGTTTTTGTAAGTTTATTAATTGATAAGACTGGAAATGCAGGATACAAGGTTGCTTTATCAATCTGCTTATTAGGATTGGTTATTGTGATTTGTGCTTATCATTTAGAAAATAGAAAGCCTAAGTCTTTAGCAGATAATGTTTCTGAAGATTCATATGCTGTAATTAATAAAGATGTTTATGCAATTAAAGTTGACAAAGAAGATAAAGAAAATGTTACAATTAAATTAACAAGAAAAAATTAATAAAATAAGTTTTATATAGATTGAGGCCAAATGCCTCAATCTATATTTATATGGAGAAATAGTATGAAAAATAAAAAAAGAGGATTTACATTAATAGAAACCCTTGTTGCTATAGCATGTTCATCTATAGTATTTTTAAGTATGATTTCTTCATTATATTTTTTAAGTGTTATGAATAATAAGGTTTTACTAGATTCATCAATTAATTATAATCTAGCAAATTTAAAAGATACAATAATTGAAAATAAATATTTCGATGAAAATAAATTTAGTATTGATGAGAATAGTAAGAATTTATTATATGATGGGAAAATAATTTCAAATGGTGTCGAAATTGTTGCTTGCAACATATATGAAAAATTTGATTCAAATAATCAAAAATTTGTTTATTGTTTTATTCGATATATCAATTCTTCGAATATAGTTGAAAATATGGTTTTTATTATTGAGTAGGTGAAAAATATGGGAGAAATTATTAAATCTAAAGCTAAAAAACAAGAAATAAAATTTACTATGCATAAAACAGATAGATTATTAACAAGAAATCGATTAGTAATCCATTATAACAATATTGCTAATCCTTTTATGACCTTATATCTTTATAAAAACGATAAACTTGTTATCAATGAAACATACATGTTTGATGAACACGAAATTATTAATGGATTACCAGTTAATATCAATAAAGTAGCTGATATAATTCGTGAATATGTAACAAAAATTGATAATATTCAATTAGCTATCAGCAGTGATGATACTTTTAAAACTACAATTTCTTTACCAAAAATAAGTAAGAGAAAAGCTAAAAAATTATATAAAGAAGAAGCAAAGAATAACAATGGTGATTTTAAGGATTCATATATGCCATTTTATGAATATTATACACATTCGCTAGGCTATATTTTCTATACATATTTTATTCCAGTAAATATAGTTAATACATTTGTAAAAATTGCAGCCCTATTAAAAACAAAATTAACTAAAGTAGATTTATTTTCTCATTTTTTGTTTAACAATATTTATAGTAAGATTAATGACGATTTTATTCTTCATTATAATGAGTTTGGTATATCTACGTTTGTTTTATCATATAATCATTCATTTTCTGCCGGAATATCATTTCGAACAAATGAAAATAAAATGAATCTTTATTATGTTTCATCAATTGTAAAACATAGTTTTGAATTGGAAAAGAAGGAAATAAATACTATTTTTTCAAATAATGTCAATTGTTTAAAACAATTAAATGATGTTAAAGAAATTGATGTATCGTTTGATACATATAATTTTAAGGGAATAGACTTATGAAAAAAGGATTTAGCCTCGTTGAAGTATTAGTTTCAATGACGATATTTATAATTTCTTTTGCTTCTTGTATTTCAATTTACTTTATTACATTAAAATATAATACAAGACAAGAAGAATATTTAGCATTTGAAAATATTTGCTATGAAATTGATAAATATAGTGATAGATATAATAGTCAATGGAATATTGAATATTTTGGTAATGATGCGAATGTTCAATATTATGATGAAAATTATTTGCATTTAGGCAATGAATCGGATATTAATGCTATAAAATATCAATTAGTGTTTTATTATGAAGAAAATGATAAAAATGAATTTGAATTAATTATTGATATTTCTGAAAAAGATACTGGAAGATTCGTGATTAAAAGTTTAAATTACGGAGGTGCTAGATATGAATAGAAGAAAATATGGCACTAAAAAGGGATCAGTTATGATAATTTCAATTATTATATCATTATTTATATCAATCAGTGCATTAACAATTTATACAATAGTTAATCGATATACTTATTCAATAACTAATAGAGTTTCCGATTTACGTGCAGAAGTTTATGATAATGGTAATATTAATTCTAGTAATGGAGAGTAAGTAGAGTTATGCTTTTAAAGGTAATTATATCAATATATTTGTTTATTATAGGAAGCGTTTTTGCAAGTTTTTTTGGTGTAATCATATCACGTGCACCTCGAAATTTAAGCATTGTTAAACCAGCATCACATTGTGAAAAATGTAATCATGTATTAAAGTGGTACGAAAATATTCCTATTTTAAGTTATATATTTTTAAAAGGTAAGTGTCATAATTGTAAAACATCGATTGGTATTACAAGTCTTATTTTTGAATTACTTGGAGGATTAAGCTTTGTATTAACTTATTTTTCATACGGATTTACTGTTGAAACAATATTTGTTTTATCAATTGTTGCGATACTTTTATTAATTGCAGGCTATGATTTTAAAACTAATACAATTTTAGATATAACATGGATTGTTTTCTTAATATTTTCTATTTTGTTATTTTTCTATAGAATATTTATTTTGAAAGAAAGTTTTATCAATTATTTAATCGGTATGTTAGTAGGTTTTGCTTTCTTTATGGGAATTAAATTAGGTGCTCGTCTTATTATGGGCGTTGATGGATTAGGTGGAGGAGATGTAATAATAATGACAATTGCTGGACTAATATTAGGTTGGGACGGATTGTTAATATCAGTTTTAATTGCATCGATTATTGGCTCTGTCATTGAGTTAGTATTGCTTAAAATTGGAAAAAGAAATCGTGAATCAGAGATTGCCTTTTGCCCATATCTAGTACTTGGAATATTTATTGCATTATTATATGGCGAAACGATTATTAATTTTTATTTAGGAATGGTGATATAACATGGCTTTTTATAAATGTGAAGTTATAAATGAATTAGGACAAAAGAAATATTTGGTAAAAGAAGCTGTTGATGAAATAAGTCTTCGTGCTTTTCTTAAACATGATAATTTAATTTTAATCAAAGCAAAAATGATTGTCGAAAAAGAACCAAATGTTTTCTTTTCGGTAAGCAGTAAAGTAAAAATATCTGAAGTTGTTGTATTCTTAAGACAGTTTTCCGTTATGGTTAATGCTTCGATTTCAATTTCCGATTCATTAAATGCTTTAAAAACACAAAAATTTAGCAAGTCCTTTCAAAAAGTATTAATGACCATTCATAATGATATTTTATCAGGAAAATTATTGTCAGAAGCATTTGGAAATCATCCTAAAGTTTTCCCGAATTTCTTTGTAGAAATGGTTGCTATTGGTGAAGTTTCTGGCTCACTTGATACGGTTTTATCTTCAATGGCTGATTATTATGAAAAAGATCAGAAGATAAAGAAGAAAGCCAAGTCTGCATTAGTGTATCCTTTAGTATTATTAGTTTTGATTTTTGTTGTTATTATTTTTATGTCACTAGTTATTTTGCCTCAGTTTGCTAGTATGTTTGAGGATTTTGGTGGCTCAATTCCTAAAATTACTAGAATTATTTTGTCGATATCTGATTTTATTAAAAATTATATTTATTTTATTGTATTTGGTGCTGTTCTTTTAATTATTGGATTAAAATTTTATTTTAAAACAAAAATAGGAAAGAAAACAGCTGATAAATTAAAATTAAAATTACCATTTATTGGTCGTATAACTAAAAATTTAATTACTTCAAGATTTACAAGTGCGTTTATTATCTTATTAAAGAGTGGAATGAATATTACTGATTGCATGGAAAATTTGATAAGAATTCTAAATAATGATGCATTTAGTGAAAAATTTAAATATTCGATTGAAGAAGTTAAACGTGGTAAAAGAATTGCTAAGTCAATTGAAAACACAAATATTTTCCCAAAAATGTTAACTGAAATGATTAATGTTGGCGAAAAATCTGGAAATCTTGAAGAAGTTCTAGAATCAACTTCATCATTTTTTGAAAATCAAGTTGAGACTTCAATTGCCAAAGCAACTGCAGCACTAGAACCAATAATGATTGTATTATTAGGTGGAGTTGTGGCGGTAGTATTAATTTCTGTATATCTACCAATGATTGACTTAATGAATCAAATTTAAAAGGAGGAATATTATATGATATTTAATGATTTATTTGCAAAATATTTAGTTGAGAATTCTGTGATTTCAAATGAAAGAGTAAATCAAATTTTAAAAATATGTGATGATATATCTTCTCCTCTTTATACAGAATTAATAAATAATGATGTATTAGATGCTGATACTGTCTATACAAATTTAGGAAATTATTTAGATTTAGATTTTAGAGGTTTCCAACTAACAGAAGTTAATTTTGATTTAGTTTCAAAATTTTCTCGTGAAAAAATTATTGAATTTAAGGTTGTTCCTTATGAAGAAACATTAGATACTATTACATTTGCTATTTCAAATCCTTTTAGAATTGAAGAACTTGATGAATTTAAATTTGTAACTAATAAAAAAATTAAATATTTTTTAGTGACTCCTACTACTATTGATTCGTTAATTAGATATATTGATAACAAAATTCAACAAAATACTGTGCTTAATGATTTTTCATCAAAAGAAGTTGATATCACAGATGCCATTGATGATACTGGTAATATTTCAATTGATGCTCCGATTATTAAATTATGCGATTCTATTCTAAAAGATGCTATCAGTAGAGGTGCATCAGATATTCATATTGAGCCATTTACTGAAGAGATAATTGTTAGATATAGAATTGACGGAAAATTATCTGTTATCGATAGAATACCAACGCATTTATATCAATCTATTTTGGCAAGATTTAAAATTATGTCTGAATTAAATATTGCTGAAAGACGTGTTCCTCAAGATGGAAAAATTAATATGATTATTAATGAAATGCAGTATGATTTTCGTGTGTCTACAATTCCTACAATTAATGGTGAAAAACTAGTTATTCGTATTTATAATATTTCGCTATCTTCAGCTAATTTATCGGCTCTTGGATTTAACGGGAAACAAAGCCAATTAATTTTAGAAATGATTACAAGACCACACGGAATTGTTTTAATGACAGGACCTACTGGTAGTGGAAAATCAACATCTTTATATGCATTTTTAAGGTACTTGAATAAAGAAGATACAAATATTATTACTGTTGAAGATCCTGTGGAAAATCAAATAACAGGTATTAATCAAGTACAAGTAAATCCTAAAGCAAATTTAACATTTGCAACAGCACTTCGTTCAATTTTGCGTCAAGACCCAAATGTAATTATGATTGGAGAAATTCGTGATGAAGAAACAGCTCAAATTGCTACTCGTGCTGCGATAACTGGTCACTTGGTTCTTTCAACGATTCATACAAATGATGCAGCTGGTGTTGTGACACGTTTAATAAATATGGGAATCCCTCCATATTTGGTAGCTGATGCTTTGTTAGGTTCTATTTCTCAACGATTGGTAAGAAAGTTATGTCCAAAATGTAAAGTTGAAAGTGAAACAACATTGTCTGAAATGAAAATGTTAGGACTTGATAAACCTGCTAAAATTTATAGACAATGTGGCTGCAAAGCTTGTAATCATACTGGTTATGCTGGACGAATTGGTGTCTTTGAAATATTAGTTGTAAATGATGATGTAAAGGCAGCAATAATGAGTGATGACTTCACGAGTGATATGCTTAATAAAATTGTAAATGATTCTATGCCAACAATACTTGATAATGCTAGAGATAGAGTTCTTGCAGGTGAAACTTCGATTGAAGAATATGAAAAATTATCTGAAGTTATTGAAGTAAAATAAATATTTATAGTTCTAAAAAAAACACTTCTTCTATATTTATATACAAAGGAGTGTTTTTTATATGATTAAAAAAATTATTGCTATCTTATCATTGCTTTTCATTTTATTTTCATTAAATAATAATCAAGTTGAAATTTGCGCAGAAAATAATGAGTCGTATATTGATTTAGATATTGAAAGTTTTGGTGGAT
>CAZYEI010000052.1:0-8038 GCA_964646425.1 uncultured Eubacteriales bacterium
AAGAAAAATTAAAATTAAATTAATAAAAACAATTTATTCAATGAAGGTCAATCCCGAAAGCTATCAAAAATATTTTGATTATTTTAAGCTCAATTTTACATTTATTCCTGATAAAGTAATTTTAGATCAATTATTAATTGATTATAACACATTAAACATGTTAAAAAATAAATTATATAAGATAAATAATTTTGATGAATTAGTAAAATTGAGTGCACCAAAAAATTTTCAATTTTCTTCTTTCTTTAAATCAATTACTTCATGTCTTATTTTTTATGATAAGCAGTTTATCGAAGAAGAAAATAAGCTCTTTATTAAATGTTTAGGTTTTAATAAAGTTGGCTCTTCAATAATTAGATTTTATAATAATTCTACAACTGATTCATGGAAAATCCAAACAAAAATAAATCCTTCAAATTCAACGCTAGAAAAGTGTCAATTAAATTTTGAACTTTTCTATTCATATTTATTTAATAATAAATATAATTCCAATACTGATTTATATATTTTTCCTATAAAATACGACAAAAAATAACAAAAAAATAATGATTTATTTTTTAATATATGATAAAATGATTTATAGTGAGGTGATTTGTCAGTGGAATTGTTTAATGTATTACAACCAAGTATGTTTGGTTTATTAACATCCAAAAATCGTGACATATATTTATCCTCTCTTTTTGTTTTAAGAAAATCATTTTTACAAGAGTTCAATATCGAAAAAGAAAAATTGATTAATCAAATTGCTGCTCATATTGAAAAAAACTATTCAAATGTTGAAGTGAATGATGATACAGACGATGAAAATATTAATAAAACATATCTAGGTAAAGAACCTAGAAATTTTGCAACTTTTATCGTAAAAAAATTTGAAGAGACTGGATGGATTGAAAGCGAATATAATAAAACTGCAAAATTTAAAGAAAACATTATGCTTCCTCCTTATTCTGTGAAGCTTTTAAATGTACTTTATGAAATTGATAACGAAAGCGATACTCCTTATACTTCGCATGTATATAAAATATATTCTAGTTTATATAGTGCTGATGTCGGAAAATCCGATTTTTTATCAGTTGCACTTTTTAACGCATTTGATGAGATGCTTAATCTTTTAAATGCATTAAAAGTTTTAAATCATGATTTGCGCCGCCGATATAGAAAAATCACATCAATGACTGCTTCAAGCGAAATTCTTGCTGAACACTTTGATGACTATCAAAAGAAAATTGTTGAAGATATTTTTATTCCTTTAAAAACAAAAGATTCGGTTGCTCGTTTTAAAGGATTAATTATTGAAATTTTAATTAGATGGATGCGTTCTCCTTCTAAACTTGAAGAGATGGGAAAACAATCATTTTTATCTGGCAAATATCAAAGCATTGATGAAGCAAAAAATGAATGTTTTAATACAATGCAAAAAATTAGTGAAGGAATTGAAGAAGCCCAAACTCTTTTAGATGAAATCGATGAACGTAATACAGTTTATATTGCTACTGTTACTCAAAAAATTAAGCATTTACTTAACACAAACAAAACAAGCAAAAAACGTTTAAACTCAATTATATCTAGATTTGCAACTTCGAAAGATGAAGTATTTGATTTTGAAAAAATATCAAATGTTATAGGACTTGATTCTCAAGGTTATATCAATGAAGGCTCTTTATTTGTTAGAGCTACTGCAGAGAGATTAGAATTTAGTGAGCCTGCGCCTATTGATTTGAGCGATGATTTCCAACCAGAAACTAATTCATTTGTTGAAGATTCAATGAATAGTCCATTTACATCAAAAAATGTTGTTAATTATTTAGATAAGATTATGGGAAAACGCTTGGAATTCAAAATTGATGAATGGGATTTAAAAGATGATAAAGAATTAATTATTGCAATTTTATCTACAATTCGAGGATATGATAGTAATGTGTTTTATACATCTGAAGTAAATGATGCAATAAGAATTAAAAATAATTGTTATAATGTTCCAAATACAATATTTAGAAGGAGGAAAGGATAATTATGTGGTTAGAAAAATATCAAAAGTTATCCTCTATTGATAGAGATAAATTCGGTGAATTAGCAAATGAACTTTTGAATAAAAATTTTATTCTTGCATATCATTATGACAATAAAAATAGAGTTCGTCGTCCTAATTCAAATTATAATTTTATTGTTAGAAATTTTGAAATCTTTGAAAATTATTTTAAAATGACTCATTATAAACTAGAAAGAGACGACAATTATCATGTTATCTCTTTAGCGAATGAATTAGGTTATAATCATCAAAAAATGGATAAATTTACTACTCTGTTTTTATTAACATTAAGATTAATGTATGATGAAGCCAAAGAACAAGCAGCAACAAGTGAAGTTGTTTACACTACTACATCACAAATTATTTATAAAATGATTGATTTAAAATTAATTGATAAAAAGCCAACAATTAAAGCAACTGTTGATGTACTTCGTTTTATGATATCACATAATATTATTACAAAAATAGATAAATCACTTGATGATTTTTCAGCAAATCTTGTAATTCTTCCAACAATTTTATTTGTAATTAGCAATGAAAAGATTAATGCCATTTTCCAAATTATGTTTAAACGTGATGAAAATGGACAAGAAATCGAATTATAAAGGGAGGTATATCAATGAAATTATTAAAAAAATTGCAATTGGTTAACTGGCATTATTTTACATTTGAAACACTTGATTTAGGCGTAATTAATTTTTTAACCGGAAAAAATGCTTCAGGTAAAACAACCATTATTGATGCACTTCAACTTATAATGCTTGGAGATACAACAGGACATTCGTTTAATAAATCTGCTTCAGATAAATCATCTCGTACTTTAAATGGCTATTTGAGATGCGAAATTGGTAATGATGAAAATGGAAATATTTCTTATTTAAGAAAAGGTCATTTTTTTAATTATGTTGTTGCTGAAATTTTTGATGATGTTGAAAATAAATCATTTACAATGGGATGTGCCTTTGAATGTTTTGATGATTTAAATTATAATTATAAGTTTTTTTCATATAATGAAAAATTACCATCATCATTATTTGTAATTGGTAGACAACCCGTTGAATTAAAAAAATTAAGAGAATATATCTTTGAAGAATTTTCTGAAAAAGGAACCAATTTAGACTTTGTTACATTTGAAACAAACACATCTTATCGTGAATTTTTGAAACACTCTTTTGGCGATATTGGTTCAAATTACTTTTCATTATTCAAAAAAGCAATTCCTTTCTCTCCAATTACTAATATTGAATCATTTATTACAGATTACGTTTGTGATGTTCGTAACAATATTGACATTACATCAATGCAAGAAAATATTAGAAATTATACACAATTAGAGCAAGAAGCTGCAGTATTAAAAGAACGTGTTACTCAATTAGCTAATATTTGTGAATTACATGAAAATTGGTATACGCAAAAAGAAAATCTTGCAATTAAAAGATATGTAAAATATCGTGCTCAAAAACATATTAGAGCAAAACAACTTGATAACCTTAAAAGCAAACTAGAAGAAGTTACTGATTCCTTACATGACTATGAAGAAATATTGGATTCATGTCGCAAAAAATTAAGTGAGTATCAAGCTAAGAAAGAAAAATTGTTAATTGAGAAAGCATCAAGCAGTGACTTCAAACAAAGATCTCTTCTTGAGCAACAAGAAACAGAGCTAAATAATAAAATTAAGGATGTCTATGATCGTATTGATTTTGTTGTTTCAATTTTAAATGATTTAAAATCAAGATGGAATAAATCACTTGATACATTAAATTCAACAATCTATAGTTCTAATTTTGAAGAAATAAAAAATAATATTCTTGTTCTTAAACAATTATTTGCTTCTTTAAATGTTACAAAAAATTCTCTAGCAGAATTGACACATGAACAATTATTTAAAATACAAGAAGCTATTAATGTATTTAAAGATAATATTTCAAATGAAATCAGAAAATTTAGAAGCGAAGCAAGATTATTACAAGATCAAATCGATGATTTAAAAATGGAAGTAAATACTTTAAAAGAAGGAAAAAAGAACTATGATTCACGATTAATTAAACTTCGTGATTTAATCCAAGATGGATTATATGAAAAACATGGTAGAACAGTTGAAGTCCATATTTTAGCTGATTTACTTGAAATTAAGCATGAATTATGGAGACGCCCTATCGAAACATATTTAGGACCTCAAAGATTTTATCTTTTCCTAGATGAAGAATATTTTAATGATGCCTTAGTCATTTATAATCAATACAAAGATGAATATAATTTAAATGATTTCGGTATTGTAGACTCAGAAAAGATTTTAAAAGTTCAATCTCACCTTGAAAAAGGATGTCTAGCAGAAGAAATTTCAACGTCAAATAAATATGCACGTAAATTTATTGATAATCTACTAGGAACATTAATAAAATGCGATGATGTACGAGAATTACGTAAGTATAGACGTTCAATTACATCATCAGGTATGATATATCAAAACTTTGTAGCCCGCCAATTAAACTTAAATCGTACTATTCCATTTATTGGAAATAATGCATCCAAAAATATCTTAAATTCTAAAGAACACGAAATAAAAGATTTAACTAAAGATTTGGATAATTATCTAAATCTTATTTCTCAATTTGAAATTGCAAATCAAAATGAAATTATTTCTACAAATGAAATTAACAATTTAATGAATACAATTACGAGTTGCAAAGAAGTTAGTTTACTAGAAGATGAATACGATAGCATAAAAAATAGATTAAAAGCATTCGGTAGCGATATTTATTTTGTTCAAATTGATAAAGATTTAGCTAATGTTGATTTAAAAATTACTGAATTAAAATCTGAAGAAGAAAATTTAATATCATCTCTAACACAATGTAAGATGGATATTGATTCTTTAACTACAAATGAAATTCCTACAGCAACACAAGCCCTTGAAGAAATTAGTTCAATTATGGACTCTGAATTCAAAAAAGTTGAAACAAAGTCAAATGGTGAAGCGTTATTCCTTGATGAACTAGCCATTCATAGAAGCCCGAATATCATTTTTACAAATTATAATTCTCAATTAGAACTTGTCGAAAATCATATTAATAATTTATATTCAAAATTATTACAAGCAAGAATGGCATACAATACTCAATTTAAAACTGATTATGAAGCCACTTTAGAAGATAATGAAGCCTATAAAAAAGAATATACATTCTTATCCGAATCTAAAATAGCTGAATATGAAGAAAAAATAACTAAAGCTAAGGAAACCGCATTAATTCAATTTAAAGATAATTTTTTAGCAAAATTAAAATCTAACTTTGATACTGTTAAATTACAAATAAATAATCTTAATCACGCTTTAGCAAATTCAAAATTTGGAAATGACTCATACACATTTACTATGACTCCAAGAAATGATTATCGTGCATATTATGATATGATTAATGATCCTCTTTTACTTGAAGGAGAAAGTATTTTTTCTGATTCATTCCAAGAAAAATATCATGATGTAATTGATGAATTATTTGGTGCTATAACATATGTTGATTATTTAAGTACTGATACAAGAGCAGATATTGAAGAAAATATTGCAAGATATACTGATTATCGTTCTTATTTAAAATTTGATTTATTAGTAACTGATCAAAACGGAAAAGTTGAACATTTATCAAGAAGTTTAACAAAAAAATCAGGTGGAGAAACACAAACTCCATTCTACATTTCTATTTTAGCTTCATTCTCACAACTATATAAAATAAATGAAGGCAAAGATCATAATAATACTATTAGATTAATTGTTTTTGATGAAGCATTTTCAAAAATGGATAGTGAAAGAATTACTGAATCAGTAAAATTATTAAAAAATTATGGTCTGCAAGCAATTATTGCCGCACCACCTGAAAAGATGCCGGATATTGTTCCTTTAGTTGATGAAACATTATGTGTTGTTCGTAAGAACCATACATCTCATGTACATAACTATCAAAAAGAACGCTAGCTTAAAAGGTATGATTATTTTCATACCTTTTTTTCACCTCTTTAATTGATAGACATATAATAATTATAAAGGTGATTATTATGTGTGGAATATGTGGTATCGTAAGTACAAATCAAATACGCCCTTATAAGATAGAACATTTGAAAGAAATGATGTCTGCAATAAAGCATCGTGGACCAGATCAAGATGGAACATTTACTTCAATAAGAGCATTATTGGGTCATGTTAGACTTTCAATTATGGATCCTGAAAATGGATTACAGCCAATGACAAAATATGATTGTGTTAAACGCTACACAATCATTTATAATGGTGAATTATATAACTCTAATGAATTAAGAGAAATATTAATTAATCTAGGATATAAATTTCAAAGTAATTGCGATACAGAAGTTATTTTAAACGCTTATATACAATACAAAGAAAGGTGTCTTGAATTATTTAAAGGTATTTATGCGTTTGCAATTTATGATGGTTATCAACTTTTTTTAGCAAGAGATAGAATGGGAGTAAAACCACTTTTTTATACCCAAATAAAAGATAAGCTAATTTTTGCTTCAGAAATTAAAGCTTTATTTAAAATTCCAGAAGTAAAAAGAACAATAACAAAAGAAGGATTTATTGAATTATATGGATTAGGACCTACCCAAACATTAGGAAAAACACCATATCAAAATATTTATTCATTAGAACCAGGACAATTTTTATATTATTCTTTACGTGGAATAAAAAAACAATATTATTATAAAATTCCAACCAAAAAGAACACGTATACTTTTGAAGAAGCAAAAAATATTGTTCATGATTTATTTTCGGATATAGTTAAATCGCAACTACAAAGCGATGTGGGAATATCATCGCTATTATCTGGCGGTTTAGATTCAAGTATCATTTGTGCGATTGCAGCTAAGTATTTAAAATTAAATACCTATGCAATTGATTATAAAGATAATGACAAAAATTTTATTTCTAATAACTTCCAAAGATCACGAGATACTGATTACGCTCGCCTTATGAGTGCCTCTATTTCTTCAAACCACCATGAATGTATTATTGATTCAAAGAACTTAGCAGATAATTTATTTAATTCAATGATTGCAAGAGATATGCCTGGAATGGCAGATATCGATTCAAGCATGTATTGCCTTGCAAAATATATTGCAAAAGATAATAAAGTAATTTTATCGGGCGAATGTGCCGATGAAGTATTTGGAGGTTATCCATGGTTTTATCGACAAGAAATAGAAGATAGCCTTTTTCCATGGCATCGTAATATCGATAAAAGGATTCAGCTATTGGCAGATAAATATCAGAACTTTGAATATAAAGATTACATAAAAAATTCATATCTAGCCTCAATAAATAATATAGAATATATTGATGATGAATGTAAAGAAGATAAAGAATGGCGTAAAATGACATATTTAAATATCTATTGGTTTATGCAAAATTTACTACATCGCAAAGACTCACAAACAATGGCCAATGGTTTAGAAGCAAGAGTTCCTTTTGCTGATCATGAATTAATTGAGTTTGTTTATAATTTGCCAAAAAAATATAAATTTAAAGAAGATAAAGAAAAATATTTATTAAGAGAGGCTTTTATTGATGAACTACCTTATGAAATAGTTTATCGTAAAAAAAATCCATATCCAAAAACATTTGATCCAGAATATTTTAAACTTATAACAAAAAATTTAAAATTAAGAATGGAAAATGAATCATCAATAATTAATAAATTGTTTAAAAAAGAAGAAATTGATAATATAATTTCCACCCCCGAAAATAATATTCCTTGGTTTGGACAATTAATGACAACACCACAACTTCTAGCTTATTTGGTACAATTTGACCAATGGGTAGATTCTTATCATTTAGATTTACAATTTCTTGATTAAAAACATAATTTATCTTATAAAAAATATATAAAAAGGATTGTAATTTAGTTTCAATTATAAAACTAATTTTACAATCCTTTTATTTATTTGATTATTTAATAAATATTTATTTTCTTAATTCTATTCCTAATTCTTTTT
>CAZYEI010000053.1:0-2578 GCA_964646425.1 uncultured Eubacteriales bacterium
TCTTCTCTTTTAATTTTATTTTATCTTTTTTATATTATGATTAAAAAAGACGTTTCCATAGTATAAAGAAAACGTCTTTTATTGAACCTAAATTTTTATGATTTTTATTATATATATAGTTTAAATTACGGATTAATAATTTTAATATTAAAATCACGATTAAAAATTATTATTAAAATTATTTAACTAAAAATAGCTCTTTAATTTATTTATTTAAATACAGTTACTATATACTCAGTATAACCTAAATACCAATCATCATCACCACTGCCGCTAGCGCCATATTCTATTTTAAACGCTGCATTATCACTTAATAAATCTGATAGATTAAAAGTATATGTAAACTCAAATGTTTTCCATTTTTTAGACGTTTTTCCAGGTGAATGTTCAAACTGTTCTTTGTGCAAAACTGTATTTGATGTACGATAATAAATCCAAAATTCTTGATATCCATCATCTTCTTCCTTTACATCTATTTTTATAGTTAAATTTACTTTAGTATATCCCAAATACACGAGTCTATTTACATCAATATTGTAATATTGTACTGTTTCAAATACTCCATCATCATCTGTTATTTTTTTATCTCTTCTACCATTTGAATCAGATGCTATCCAAGTTTCAGTTAAAGCTAACCATTTTGCATAATATACTTTATTACCAGTTGTACCTTTTGTTATACTAGTTACTCTAGAACCACTAAAATCTGATGTTTCAAACCATCCATCAAATAAATAATTTGTTCTTGTTGGTTCTTGTAAATTAATATTATCGTTTGATATATAACTATCTGTTGATCCTGCCAAATTACCTCCATTTACATTATAAGTAATTGTATAAATCGTATAATTCCATATTGCATTTATTATTAAATCATAATCAGGCATTACTGTTGGGATTTCGTTATCCCATCCCATAAATGTTGCGCCTGCCTTTGATAAATTTGAAATTGTTGGTATTTTTTCACCAGCTATTTTTGTTATACTTGTTACGACTTCTTCTTCATCTTTAAATGTTAATGTATAAAGTTTATCATATTCTGCGGTTATTTCTATTTTATCTAGATTCTTTAACTCTTCTAACAATATATCATTTACTTTTGATCGATTGATTGTAATTGTTGATGATTTAATTGTTATTTTTTTCTTTAAATTATCACTACCATCTTTTAGATAAACAGTCCAACCTTTATGTTGATAGCCATTTTTTATTGGCGAATTAAATGTCAAATTAACATTTTCAATTTCATATAAATTATTATTAGGCACTTCAACATTTGATAAATTACCACCATTTAAATTTACATTTAAATAATATTTCGCAGCTATTCCTTTTGGACAAATAATGATATTCTCAATTGAATCTGAATCAATATTCATATAGCTAAAACTTTTTACTGAAAAGTCATTATTATATGTTAAACCTGTAACTGGATTAAATGTTGGTTCATCTTCATCTTTTATGCTATTATCATTTAAATCTATAAACCAATAATATCCTCCAAATGTTGGTAAGTATTTTAAATCTAAATTAATTGTTGTTTTTTGATTTTTATCATCGTACCATTCTAATTCATTTAAACTTGTATTATAGGAAATTTTTGCTTTTGATTCATATTTTTTATATTGATTTAATGTGCCAACATTCATGTCAAAATCACTCGGCAATTTTAAAATTACTTTGTATGTTTTTTCTTCTAATACAGGTGATAATTTTATTGTTTCATTATCATTTGCTGTAAGATTTAAAAGAATTGGATTGTTAGAATCGAATTCTTCATTTGTTTCTGTTACCCATTTAGTAATTTTATAACCCGGAATATCAAAGAATTCAAGTTTTTCAATATTTTCAATTAGATTATAACTTTTGTCATATTCCATTATTATATTAGTAATTATTGATGACATTTCTTTTTCACAACCATTTTGCCGTTCAAAGGTTACTGTGTATTTATTAGGTCTCCATATATCATATACTTTAATAACATCATTTTCTATTGTTGTTAGATTCTTTAAAGTAATATAATCTTCATTATTTAAATTGTATTCGACTTTTTCTAATTCTTCTGAATTATCTATATTAATCGTTTCTGTTTCATTTATTTTGCTTGACCAACCTACCAATGTATAACCTAAATATTTATGCATTGCTAGTGCTTCAAGTTTTAATTCTTGATCATATTTACATTCAATTGAATATAGTACTTGATCGGCTTTCGTAAGTGTCGAATGATATTCTACTTTGTATTCAATTGGTGTCCATATTGCATATAAATTAATACAATTTTCTTTAGAATTAATAATATCTTCTGTAGTTTGTATTGATTCTTCTTTACTTGAACTACTCCATTTTTTATTATGATTATATCCTATTGTACTTAATAATTTAAATTCAAATAATTTATCTACTTGTTTACATTCTAATGTGTTTGTTTTTTCATCATGATATATGACAAATTTGTCGTTTTCAATTGATGTAACATACGGCTCTATTTTTATTTGAAATTCTTTCCATTTTGAATCATTATAATAATCTAAAAATAATTTTTCTTTAACATGATAAGTATATCTTTCTAATA
>CAZYEI010000053.1:2678-7922 GCA_964646425.1 uncultured Eubacteriales bacterium
CCAATTGGCATAAATTTTAAAATATTATCTTCAATTGTTAATTTAAAAACATCTTCTACTTCATTATTATTTTTATCAAAAGTTTTAAATGATATAAAATCACTAATCTCTAATCCCGCTTGAAGATTTTTTATTTCATATTGATACTCTTCATTATACGACATTGTTCCTTCAAATAAAGGTTTTATTTCAAAAACATTACTTATTTCATTAATAACTTTTATTTTTATATCTTTAGAAATATTATGATTTATTTCATAGATTGTTATTATGCATTCTTTTTCTGGCATTTTATTAATGGTAATGCGGCCATTGTCACTAACAGAAACTTCTGTGTTATTTGATTCGTAACGGTATTGTCCATCTTCTATTTCTTTATCTCCATTGATTAAATGTGGACTTAATTGATAATCTTGTTTTAAATATACTTTTATTTCATCTTCAACAACCATTTTTATATTATCTGGTACATATTTTCTATCTAAATATGATTTATATGATAAATATAAAGAAGCACTAATGACACTTATAATAAAAATCGTTACTATTAAAAATGATAATAATCCTTTTAAAATTTTTTTCATATTGTCACTCCATCTTCTAAACTTATATTTATTTTTGAATTATCAATAGTTAATTTCCAAAGTTTATTATTAAATAAATACTTATTTAATAATATTTCTTCAGTTAATGTTTCAATATTTGTAACATATTCTTTATCTGAAAAAACATATTCTTTATTTCCAAGATAATAACTATTTTTTATTCCAGCTTCTTGTTTATTATTTATCCCACAAATAATTCCATATGAATTGTTGATTTTTCCTTCTAACAATTTTTCTTTTATTATTTCGTCAAAATTTTGATAATTTATATTTGTAATTACTGAAGATACTAACCCATCATTAAAGCCACAACAACCTGAAATGATTGATGCTTTTCTTGATAAAGTTATGTTATTGTTGATTGTACCTTCAACATAACAAAATGATATTGTTCCTTGATTTAAGCCTACTATTCCTCCAAACATTGTATCTTTTAGAATGTTTAAGCTTTTAATTTTAACAATTACATTATTAATTGTTCCTTTATTTTGATTTGCGATAAAACCATATGATGTTAAATTTACGCTTGCATCTTCAATTATTATTTCAAGATTTTTTACAATTCCTTTTTCACCTATAATATTAAATAATGATGTATTTAATATTTTATCTTTAAACGATATTGAATATCCGCATCCATCAAATGTCCCATTAAATAGTTTATCTTTTTGACCAATTGATGTAAAATCATTTTCAATTGTTATATTTGTTGCTAAATAGGCTCTTTCATATGAATCATAGTTCTTTGTATATTCTATAAATTCACTTTGATTTGTTATATATATTTCTTTTTCCCCTTCAATTCGATATGGTAGTTGATTCACTGATACTAAAAATCCAAATATAGCAAAACATATTGATAAAATAGCTATTATTATTGTTCTTTTCATTTAATTAACCTTCTTAAAATACAAAATAAACAAACAAGTATGTAATAACATACATTAAAACAGGGATTATAACAAATAATAACCATTTAATAACTGTTCTTTCGACTGCTTGTAGCATGTTACCTCTGGTTTTTTTAATATTAATTGCATAAGCAATTAGAAAAAATATAAAACCATAACAGAATATATAGGGAGTAATTATATTGTTATATTCAAAAAATATTGTTAAAAAGTTTTTATTAATTAGAAACATTTTTAAAAAAGTAGGAATATTAAATAATAAAAATGTTATTATTGCAAAGCATAATGAAATCAAGCAAATTTCTAGTGCTTTTTTAGAAGAATTTTCATTTTTTTTTGAAATTATCGTGTCATTTACTTCTACATAATCAATAATTGTATCGATTGTTTGTTTCTGTAAATCTATTTTTGTTGTATCTTCTTTTTCTAAATCGTTATAAACATATTTTTTTATTGTCTCATCAACATTTTCATCATATTCTAATTTTAATTCCTTCGCAATCTTTTTCTTCACGATTACTGATGAATTACTATAACAACTAAAAATATAGTTAAGTCGATATGGTGCTAAATTTTTAGAAATGTTTTCTTCTTTTTCAAGTGCAGAAATGAAATTCTGATATTCTTGTTGATTCAATGTTCCTGCTAATTCTAATACTTTAATAAATTTTTCATAATTATAAACATTTATATATTTTTCATATAAATATTTATCTGGATTAAATACTGTCTTACCAATTAGAATAAAATCTAATAATTGATGATAAAATGCACCATATGTTCTGTTTTTATTTAATAATACATAATCTATTAATTTTAGATATTCTTTTTTTTCATCACTTTTATAAAGTTTGATTATAAGATTTAGAGTTTCATTTGGAAATAATTCAAAATCAAAATAATCACTAATTCGATCAGGAATATCCCGTTTAATAAGTTCATTTATATTTTCATATAATTCAAAAATTAAATCCATCTTGAAATTTTTTTCTAGACTCATATGTCTTAAAGTATCGATAAATTGCTTTTTACGATTTTGTGCTTGAAAAATATTTTCCTTATCGTACTTAATTGTTGAATATAAATAAATTTTTGAAATATTTAAAATATCGTTTTGAGAATTTAGTTTTTTTATTTTATTTGTAAAGAATTCTTCAAAACTTTGGCTATTAATATTTAAATTATAGATTCGATCATATCTTATAAATTCAGCACAATAGATTTGTTTATCAATATCGTTTGAATTAACTGCCATTTCAAAAATAAGATCATATGTAAATGGATTTGTTCTTTGTCTGTTTAATGCAGTTTTGATTTCGTCATCTATCATGACATTATCATTTGTGATAAAATTAACTATTTCTTGTAATTCTTTTGGTGTAGTTTTATTTAAATCTTCTAAATATGATTTTATTTTCTTTTCTTTAAATCTAATTTCAAATTGTTTTAGTTCTTCTTTTTTCTCAATTAATGTATCGATTTTTTTCATTAAAGAACCTGTATAAAAATTATTATTTAAAATGAAATTTGCTAAATTATTAAAAATGCTAAGATTAATATTTTCATTTGATTCTAATAAAACATCTAATAATTTGTCCGCATTTACAACTGTTTTTTCTCTTTCAAAAATTAAAGGTATTAATACATTTTTAGATTTTGATGAAATATAATTACCATTTTCATCAAATAAAGAATATAATTCTTTACTTTTCCGCTGTAATTGCAAAAGATTCATTTTATCATAATCTAAAACTTTTGCAAAAGGAGATAATTCTATCTCTTGATGATATGGCTGTTTTAAATTGATAACTAAATCAACTGAGTCAATTTCGTTATCTTCTGTAAATCCAAAAATATTTACGCTTTCAAATGTTTTATGATAAAGATTATTAGGAAGATAGGCCAGATTAACGATATATCCGATTTTTCTTGAAAAATTTACAGGAAATAAATATAAAACAAACATAATAAAGTTTTTTAATTGTTCCACATTATTTGCAATTAAAACAATCTTTTTATTATCTAAAAGAGCATCTACCATTAATGGTACATATTGTAAATCATTTACAAGAATATTGGGAATATTCATTTGAGCAGGTTTTATAGGTGAAGAATTGAGTGGTAAATTATCAATTGGTAATAATAATTCATTGAAAATAATTTCTGATGGATATGCTGTAGGAAAAATATTTTTTATTTCATTATTCTCATCAATTAATGCATTTACTAATGTATTTTTTTCTTTATAATAGATTACTTCATTTTCATTATAAAAATAAGCATATATTTTTTCACCACTTTTTGATGCAATATTTCCTTGAATATTTTCCATCAAGCGATTAATTTGAAATGATTTGTTTGTGTCATTAGTACTAATTAAACTTTCATAACCACTATCTTTATGAATATATTTATATTTAATCATTATATTCACCTCTTAAATTTCTCCTAATTCATGGAGGATCCATAAAATAGGCAATTCAACTCTTTTTGTTTCAGCAATAAAATTTAAGCCATTTTGTTCATTATTTATACTTTCATTATCGCGATGAAAAATTGCGTCAGGATAAGTAATAATCGAACTACTGAAAAATTTTATATTGAAACCCGGTAAAGATTTTGCAACATCTAGTCCATTATGTTTCAAATATGCATCTATTTCCTCACTTGATGCGTCTATATGATTCATTAATGAAGTTGAATCTAAATTATTTGTTACTAAATCACTATAATCGGTTCGTAAACATGCGCAATTTGAATTAAATTCATCTTCTAATTGATCAAATTTTGATAATACAATTGCAATAGGACTTACATTTTTATTCTTTTCAAAAGCCCTTGAAGCATTTTCTAAAATATTTTTATTTGCACCAATTCCTTTACTGACATCTAAAACAATGATTAAACTTGTATTTTCTCCTTTTGTAATTGTTGATAATTCTTCTGTTGCGCTTTCTGCATCTTCGCCAGCAATATCATAAATATTAACATATGCTTTATTATTAACATTTAAAATAAACGGAAATTCTGTTGTTTTTTCTCTTGCACCTTCAACTGTTGGTTTTACAAATTTTTTATCTTTAAATGATATTACATACTTATCAAAAAAAGATTTAGCTAAAGGGTTTGCATATTTTCCAGAATAATATGGTGTATTTTGGATGATAAACTGATTTATTTCATTTTTTGAGCGTATGATAGAATTTGATGCTGATGATTTGATATTATATTTTTCAAAAAGAGGATTTACTTCTGGTTCAACAACAATATTATTATTTCCCGTTACATTAAGTAATCTTGAAATATACGCTGTTTTTCCACTTCTTGCTTTACCTAATATTGCAATTCGATAATTTCTCCTTTTTAAAATTTCTTCTGGTAAAAGGCGATATGGCTTGATTTGAAAATCGTTTGCATTTGCTCCAGATTCGCCGAATCCTTTATAATCATTTTTGCATAAAATATATTTATTATAAATTTTACCATTGCTATTAATTAGAACAAAATTGTTCGCGATATTTTTTATTGACTTACCATCACAAAAAATACCATTTTTATAATCTTTTTTATTTATTATGATTTCACTATGACAATATGGGCATAAGATTTGAGAATTAATTACTCTTCTTGTCTTTTTATTTTTTTTATATGTTTTATCTTCTTCTTTAATGAGTAAATACATCTCTTTATTTTTCTTAATTTCTTCATCACTATCGCCGCCTAAATCA
>CAZYEI010000054.1:0-7895 GCA_964646425.1 uncultured Eubacteriales bacterium
TTGCTTGATGTTAATAGTGGAAAAATAATATATGAAAAAAATATGAATGAAAAAATGTATCCTGCAAGTATGACTAAAATGATGGGAATGTTATTAGTCCTAGAAGCAGTAGAAAGTAACAAAATAAAGTTTGAACAAGAAATAACTATATCATTATCTGCATCACAAATGGGAGGAAGTCAAGTTTTTTTAGAACCTGGAGAGATATTTAGCGTTGAAGAACTATTTAAATGTGTAGCAATTGCTAGTGCAAATGATGCTATGTATTCATTAGCGGAAACAGTCGCAGGTAGTGAACAGCAATTTGTTAAATTGATGAATGAAAGAGCTAAAAAATTAGGTATGATAAATACAAAATTTATGAATACTACAGGATTTGATGATAAAAATCATTATAGTACGCCATATGATATGGGAATATTAGCTAGAGAATTATTGTTAAAATTCGAGGAAAAAGTTATAAAATATTCTTCCATGAAAGAAGGATACATTAGAGAAAAATCTGCAAATCCATTTTGGCTAGTTAATACAAATAGATTATTAGGTGATTATCAAGGAATAGATGGATTAAAAACAGGTTTTACTCAAGATGCAGGATTTTGCTTAACATCAACAGCTAAAAGAGATAATTTAAGATTGATTTCCGTTATAATGAAAGCAGAAACAAAAGAAATTCGTTCCCGTGATACGATAAAATTATTAGACTATGGTTTTGCAAATTATCAGTCACTTCGAATATTTAAAAAAGATGATATAATTGGCACTACATCTTTTAAGCATGCTACAAAAAGCGACACTACATTAATTATTGATAAAGACGTATTTATAACCGTTAAAAAAGGTGAAACTATTGATAGCATAAAAAAAGAAATAATAATTAATAAATATAGTGCCCCAATAAAGAAAAATGAAAAAATAGGTAAAGTAATAATAACAAATAGTCTAGGTTGGACTGCTGAAGTTAATATATTAGTAGCCGAAGAAGTTTATTTTTTACATTGGTATGAATATTTATTTAACTTATTTATCCAAATGTTATTTTAATTCGACTTTTTTTTAATATATATGAAATAAAAAAGAATGTTAATATTAAATTCGACATTCTTTTTTATTATTATTTATTCTTATTTTGTCGAATGAATTTTTTCTAATTTTTATTCTTTTATAATGATTCTTAGAAAGGAGATATTATGAATTATATAAAAGAAGAAATGGAGCAAGATGCTCAAGTATTTTATTTTTATGGTGAATTAGACTCTTCAAATTCATATTTATACAAAGAAAAAATTGTTTCAAATATTGAAAGAAAAAAAGCAAATATTGTAATTTTTGATTTTACAAATACTTCATTTGTTGATAGTGCCGGAATAGGATTGATTTTGGGTAGATATAACGAATTAAAGTCGCTACGAAAAAATTTAAGAATAAGGGGAGTAAATATGCAACTGGATAAAATATTTAAAATTGCAGGTTTATATAAAATATTAAATATAGAATATATTGATAGTAAGGTGAAAAGCAAATGAATCATATTGAATTAAGATTTAATGCAGTAATGTCAAATATTGCTTTTGCAAGAACATCGGTTTGTGCCTTTATTGCGCCACTTAATCCTACATTAGAGGAAATTGCAGAAATAAAAACGCTAGTAAGTGAAGCTGTAAGTAATGCCATTATTCATGGCTATAAATTAAATGCTGCCAGATATGTCTATATAAAGGTATCGACAAAAGACCAAAATATAGAAATTATTGTTCAAGATTATGGCGTTGGTATTCAAGATATTGAAAAAGCAATGACGCCTAATTTTACAACAAATATTGAAGAAGACCATGCTGGAATGGGGATTACAATTATGCAATCATTATCAGATTCTTTTTCTATACGTTCATCAATTGGATTAGGAACAAAAGTGATAATTCAAAAAGAATTGTCGGGAAGTTTGTTGGAAACAATAGAATAATGGCTACATATAATCAAAATGAACTTTTTGTAAGACTTGCTAATAATGATAAAGAAGCACGAAATATTTTAATTGAAAGTAATTTACCATTAGTTCGTTCTTTGGTAAATAGATATAAATATAGTAATTATGATCGTGATGATTTGTTTCAAATTGGTTGCATAGGACTAATTAATGCTATTGATAAATTTGATTTATCATATGAAGTTCAATTTTCGACATATGCTGTTCCCTTGATTCTTGGAGAAATAAAAAAGCATTTTCGTGATGAAGGAAGTATAAAGGTAAGCAGAGGTTTAAAAGAATTGCATATTAAGATACAAAATTTTAAGGATAAATATATATGTGAATTTCAAAAAGAACCAAGACTTGAAGATATTTCAAAAAATTTAAATGTTTCAATTCAAGATATTATTTTAGCATTAGAATCACATTATTATCCGACTTCCTTAAATGAATCAATATATGAAAATGAAGATTCTAATATTCTTCTTGAAGATACTATTCCACAGGAAGAGAGATTTTCACATTTAGATCACATTTGTTTAGAACAAGGAATTGAATCTTTAAATAATCGTGAAAAAGAATTAATCTATTTAAGATACTTCGAAGATTTTAATCAAGCAAGAATTGCAGAAAAGATGAATATTTCTCAAGTGCAAGTTTCACGACTGGAAAAAAGAATTATAGAAAAATTAAGAAAACAATTTGTTTAATATTAATCGATTTGTGCAAAATATAATTGAGGTGTTAATGATGAATGAATATCGATTTGCACAAATTTGTAAGAAAATTAAGAAAAAAGAAAAACATTGGAAAAATATTTTGATTGCCTTAATTGGTGGAGGAATACTTGGGGTTTTACTTCAAGGTGTTTCTTCACTTATTTTTATTGTTTTTAAAACTTCACAAAGTGATGCAAATTTAATTTCAACGTATTTATTAATTTTTATAACTGTAATATTTACTGGATTAGGAATATACGATAAAGCTGCTCAGTACATGGGAGCAGGTTTATTTATTCCAATTAGTGGTTTTGCAAATTCATTATCAAGTAGTGCTATGGAATGTAAAAGTGAAGGATTAGTATATGGTATTGGGACAAATATGTTTAAGTTGGCAGGTAGCGTATTGACATATGGGATTGTAACAACATATTTTTTAGCAATTTTATATTATATAGCTGAAAAGATTGGAGGATAATATGACTACTATCAAATTAAATAATGTATATATAGATGATTCTTTTGTTATAGCAGGTAAAAAAGAAAAAGAAGGCCCATTATCTAAATACTATGATGAAACATTTATTGATAATTATTTAGGTAAGAATTCTTTTGAAAAAGCAGAAATAGCTATGTTTGAAAAAGCTATTAATGGTGTTTTAAAAAAGACGGGACTATTACCTTGCGATATCGATATTGCAATTGGAGGCGATTTATCTAATCAAATTGTTACTTCAAATTATGTAATGCGAAAATATAATATTCCTTTTATTGGAACTTATGGAGCTTGTTCTACTTCGGCTTTAAATATAATTCTAGGCTCAATTTTTATCGAAAGCAATTTAAAAAAAAGAGTGTTAGTTTTTACGGGAAGTCACTACAATACAGCTGAAAGACAATTTAGAAATCCATGCGAATATGGTGGCCAAAAAAAGGAGTGTACAACAACAACCGTAACAGGAGCTGGCGCTCTTGTATTAACAAGTGCTAAAAAGAGAATTAAAGTTACTTCGATAACTATTGGTAAAGTGATAGATTACCATCAAAATAATATGAGTGATATGGGGAGTGCAATGGCTCCAAGTGCCTTTGATACTTTTAAAAGACATTTAAGTCATTTGAATAGAGATCCATCATATTATGATTTAATTTTAACAGGGGATTTATCAAATATTGGAAAAGAATTATTTATTGAAATGTGTAATGATGAAAATATTATTTTAAATGATAACTATCAAGATGCAGGGTTAATGATATATGATATAACAAAGCAAAAAGTATATAGTGGTGGTAGCGGATGTGGCTGTTCAGCATTAACGGTAGGTGGTTATGTAATGAAAAAATTGAAATCAGGAGAATTAACAAAAGTGCTTATAATTGCTACTGGAGCATTGTTATCACCATTGATTGTTTATCAAAATGAAACTATCCCTTCTATATCACATGCCTATAGTTTGGAGGTAATTGAATGATATATATAGGAGCATTTATAATATGTGGAAGCATTTGTGCATTGGGACAAATATTATATGAATATACAAAATTATCTGCTGGACATATAACAAGTATTTTTGTTTCATTAGGATGTTTTTTAGAGTTTTTTGGAATATATGATTATTTGTTACAAATAGGAGGAATGGGTGCTAGTCTTCCAATAACAAATTTTGGACATTCGTTAATGCATGCAGCATTAGAAGGATTAAATGAAGAAGGTTTTTTAGGAATAGCTAAAAAAATGATTTCATCAACATCAGGAGGTATAGCAACAGCTGTATTTTTGTCGTTTATAGTCGCAATTTTTTTTAGAAGTAAGGAATAATTTTATGACACATAAAGAAATTGATGAATATCTTATAAATTCCACAAAATCTAATATTAATTTTGATGTTGTGCGAAGTGAAATTGCAAATAAATTTATTGTCTATTATTTATCAAGCTTAGTTGACATAAAACTCATTCAATTGATATATCAATCAATGGAAAATGCGCAAAACAATTCATACTTTGGAAATATTCAATATGAAAATGATATAAATAAAATATTAATTTCAATATTTTCGGGACTTTTGTTTGTTTTGCCAAAAAATGAACAAGAAAAATATTATTTAATTGAAACAAGAGACTATCCAACACGTGGAATTGATGAACCAGAAACCGAGCAAACAATAAGAGGCAGCAAAGATGGCTTTACAGAATCAATAATCACAAATGTCGGACTAATTAGAAGAAGAATTAGATCAAAAAATTTAATATTTGAAAAATATCAAATGGGCATTAGTAGCAAATGTGATGTTGTTTTAGCATATATGAGTGATAGGGTTGATAAAAAATATTTAAGCAATTTAAAGAATGAAATAAAAACAAATGAAGATAAAATAGATAGTTTAATTATGAGTGATCGAGCGCTCGAAGAAATATTGTTTCATCAAAAAAATAATATTTTCCCATTAGTAAAATATAGCGAGCGTCCAGATTTAACTAGCATTCAAATATTAAAGGGAAGAGTTGTGATAATATGTGATAATTCAAGTAGTGTGTTAATCAGTCCGATAAATGTTTTTGAACATATAAGACATATTGAAGAATATCGTCAAAATCCTTTTGTGGGTTCCTTCTTAAGATTTATTAGATTACTAGCAATATTGTTTTCAATGTTTTTGGTTCCACTTTGGCTATGCATTATAAGAGAACCTGACAATTCATTTTTTTTAATACCAGAAAATATTTCTTTTACTACAATTTTTTTGCAAGTTATTGTTATGGAAATAATGATTGAAATATTAAGAATTGCTACAATTCACACGCCAAGTAAATTATCTAGCACAATGGGACTAGTTGCTGCCTTGGTTCTAGGGCAATTTGCTGTTGAAATTGGTGTTTTTTCAAAGGAAATATTATTATATTGTTCTTTATCTGCAATAGGTGGATTCGCTACTCCATCTTATGAGCTATCACTTTCAAATAAAATAACTAAGATTGTTATGATAATATTTGTTGGATTATTTGGAAAAATTGGCTTTTTACTTTCTTTGTTTTTGTTGTTTATATATTTGGTTAAAATGAAAGTTGGTGGGTATCCTTATCTATATCCTTTCGTTCCTTTTGAATTAAAGGAGTTTCTGCAAATATTTTTTAGATTTGGAAAAAAAGCAAAAAAAAGAGTGAGATAGTTATTATCTCAACTCGGAAATTTTATTGCTTTTTTTAATTGCTTTTAATCGTTTGTTGTTTTCAAGTAAAGCACGCTCATAATTTGAATTTGGTTTTCCTTCATAAAAAATTATATTTTTCACTTGTTCTGGTAAATATTGAATTTTTTCCCAAATATCAGGGCGATCATATGGATATTGATCAAGTTTGTTTATGCCTGTTGGCGTAAGTGATAAATACTTTGGAACAGGAAGTGGTTTCGTTTTAACAAATTCTACAGCTTTCTCGATTGCTTCACAAGCAGTACGAGATTTTGGTGATAAAGCTAAATCTACAACTGCAACTCCCAATGGAATCATTGCTTCAGGAAAACCAACCATCTTTGCTACCTCAATAGCATTTAAAGTTCTTTGAATAGCCTGAGGATTACCTAATC
Organism: uncultured Eubacteriales bacterium; assembly: GCA_964646425.1. Classification (GTDB taxonomy): domain Bacteria; phylum Bacillota_I; class Bacilli_A; order RFN20; family JAISJY01; genus CAZYEI01. Next base: position 6,275 of record CAZYEI010000054.1, read on the forward strand.
CAACATCTTCATATGCAATTATACACAATCTTCTTTCGATTGAATCTAAATCATTAGCGGCTATTAAACGTGCAAGATAATAAAGGCTAGCATCAACATCACTACCTCTAATCGATTTTTGTAATGCTGAAACTGCATCATAATGTCCATCTTCGTTTTTATCTATCAAAGACTTTGCATTTTTTACATTTTCATTTAAACATACAATATCTAAATGATTGTTTTTGGAAGATAGAGATAAAATTTCTAAAATATTTAGTGCGTATCTGATATCACCGGCGGATAAAGTAGCGATATTTTCAAGCAAACCATCTTCAACGGTGTATTGACAATTTAGTCCATTTTGGCTTTTTAAAGCATTTTCTAAAATTTTAATTGTAGATTTTTTAGATAGAGGAAGAAATTCAATAAGATGACATCTAGATCTAATTGCAGGATTAATATGGTGGAAGGGATTGGCGGTAGTAGCCCCAATTAATGTTATTGTCCCATTTTCTACAAAAGATAAAAAATAATCTTGCTTATCTTTACTTAACCTATGTATTTCATCAATTACTAAAATAATATGTCCATATAATTCAGCGTATGCGATAGCTTCTTCGTAATCTTTTTTTGAACTAGTTGTTGCATTAAGAATTTTGTATGGTAATTTTAATGAATTGGCAATACAAATAGCTAAAGTAGTTTTTCCGCTTCCGGGTTGTCCATAAAAAATCATTGACATTAATACTTTTTTTTCTAAACAATTTTGAATAAAATGATATTCATGAATGGTTTCTTCTAAACCGATAAATTCATCGATATTTTGTGGACGAAGACGATAACTTAATGGTTGAATCATAATGTTTACTCCTTGAAAATAGCAATATAAATAATTATTTTAAATATATTATACATTATTATGCTTTATAATTTAAATAAAATTTGTTAAAATAATTTTAGAATAGTTGAAACAATTAAAGTGATTTGGCTAGAAAGGAGTAATAATTTTATTGCTTTTTCGGTGATTAAATTATAGATGATATTATATGAGGGTAATTTTACAACGGGTTAACTATGCAAGTGTGACTATTGATGAGGAAATAATAAATAAAATAGATAAAGGACTTTTACTTTTTGTTGGAGTGAAACAGGGCGAAAAAAAAGAAGATATAGAAAAAGTTGCAAAAAAAATTTCGTCCCTAAGAATATTTGAAGATGAAAATCATAAATTAAATAAAGCAATAAAAGATGTTGCAGGGGAAATTCTTTCAATTTCTCAATTTACTTTATACGCAAATTTAAAAAAAGGAAACAGACCATCTTTTTCTGAAACTGCCGGAAAAGATGAGGCAATTCAAGCATACAAATACTTTAACAATTATCTTAATTCGTTTGATATTACTGTTAAAGAAGGTGTTTTTGGAGCTGATATGAAAATTAAATTATTAAATGATGGACCGGTAACAATTGTTATAGACAGTGATGAAATATAAAATTGTTGAATTTAAAGGAAAAATTAAATTTTTGTGTTGACACATAATTTGAATTGTGATATTCTAAATAGGCAAGTTACTTTTGCTAAACATCGAAAAGATAAAAATAAAAAAAGTTAAAAAAAGTTAAAAAAAGATGTTGACAA
>CAZYEI010000055.1:0-7745 GCA_964646425.1 uncultured Eubacteriales bacterium
AATGGGGTCAATATTTTAGTTTTTCATTTATGACCCCATCAGATTTTACAGAGCCTAAAAAACTCTAAGCTTAAACGATAATAGTTAGCTTAGAGTTTTTATTTTTTTATTCGTTAATAAAGTTTTTCCTATATACTTCCTTGCCCTTTACAAAGGTAGCATAAACATTAAAATTTTTATCAATAATAACAAAATCAGCATCTTTTCCTATAGCAATAGACCCTTTATATGAATCTATATTAAGATTTTTTGCAGGATTTATTGTTGCTTTATCAATGGCTTCTTCAAATGATAAATTACAGACCTTTTTTAAGTTTTTTATAGCTTCATTCATATGAAGTATTGACCCTGCAAGAGTACCATCTTGCAATCTAGCTGTTCCATTTTCTACTTTTACATCTTGGCCACCAAGTTTATAGAATCCATCATTTAAAAATCTAGCTTCCATAGAATCTGTGATTAAAATTAATTTATCTTTGGGCTTGTTTTTATATAATAGCTTAATGGCATCTTCGCTTACATGATGTAAATCACAAATTAATTCACATGCAAGTTCATCATTTAACAAAGCTGCTCCTGTTGTTCCTATCTCACGATGATGAATACCTTTCATAGCATTATATGTGTGAGTAGTCATTGTTAAGCCCCATTTAATAGCATTTTTAATATCGTTACTTGAAGCGTTTGTATGTCCTGCACTTAAGATAATTCCTAATTCTTTAGCTGTTAAATAAATATCATTAGTTGTTTCTTCTGGAGCAAGAGTGATAATTTTAATTTTATTTGCTGCTAAATCTTGATATTCACGAATTTTATTAGATGTTGGTTTAATAATATTAATTGGATCTTGTGCCCCACAATATTTTTGGGAAATAAAAGGTCCTTCTAAATGTACTCCAAGAAGATTAGCACCATCATCTTTATTTTGGTAATTTGCAATATTAATTAAGGCTTTGCTTATTTGCTCATTTTCCATAGTCATAGTAGTTGCTAAGAATGAAGTTACGCCATCTTGAGTTATTGATTTTGCGATATTAGTTAAACTTTCTAATGTTGCGTCCATAGCATCACTTCCATTAGCGCCATGAATGTGTTCATCAATAAAGCCTGGAACAATTATATATTTATCATCTAATTCTTCAAATGAATCATCATCATTAAAAGATACAAATTTACCGTTTTCAATTTTTAGAGAACTTTTTTTAATTCCTACACCTTCAATATAGATATTTGAATTTTTAAACCCTAACATATTCTTTCCTTATGCTTTTACATTATTCAATAATAATGAAGCAGCTTCTTCATCGCAATATATAGTTACATTTTGATGTTTTTGCAAGATTGATGCTGGCAAATCTTCATTTGCTTCATTATTAAACATCTTACAAATAGCTTCTGCTTTATTTTTTCCAAAAGCCATTAGGATTATTCTTTTAGCATTTAAAATAGATTCTAATCCCATAGTTATTGCTTGAGTAGGTACTTCATCAATTGAATTAAAAAAGCGTGAATTATCTTTAATTGTGGATTCTTTAAGGGTAACAATATGTGTTTTTGAATTAAAAGAAGTTCCAGGTTCATTAAATGCGATATGTCCATTACTGCCAATACCCAACAATTGTAAATCAATTCCTCCGTGATTTTTAATATTATCGTCATAAATTGATAAGTCATTTTCATCACCACGATTGCTTGGGACATGAGTATTCGCTAAATTAATATCAACATGTAAGAATAAGTGATTATTCATAAAATAACGATATGATTGAGGGTGAGAATCAGCCAAACCAACATATTCATCTAAATTAAATGAAGTTACATTTTCAAAAGAAACTTTTTTATTTTTGTAAGCTTCTACAAGCAAAGAATAAACGCCTTCTGGAGTAGAACCTGTAGCAAGTCCTAGTACGCAATCTTTTTTGCTATTTATTAAATTAATTATTTCATTACAAACAGCTTTATCAGCTTCTTTTTTATCTAAAATTATTAAATCCATTATCATCACCGCCTAATATAATTTTATTATAATGTTTTTATGATTATTTAAATAATCATTGTCAATAAATATTTCTTTGTTATAATCTTGAACATTACCATCGATTTCAATTTTAGTTACCTTATTACCATTTCCTATATATTGTAATGATAACATTGATTTTTTAATTCTTAATGAACAAGTAGCCTCTTTTGAAGCGAAGAATGTTGAAGGTTTTATAAGTAAACCATTTAGAGTTGGATTAATTCCAAATAATCCACGCACTAAGGCTTTAATTAAGGTATTCGCACTTCCTGTATACCAATCTGACATTGATTCTCCATCCATTCCTGCTTCTTCGTTATAAGAATAAGAATTTGGCATAACAAATGGGGTAGTAGATAAAATGTCATGTGTTAAAGGAAGAATTTTTTCTAATTGTTTGAAAGCAAGTTCTCCTTCGTCTAATTTGAATAATGATAAGATACCAAATAGAGTACCATGAATATATGTAGCACCATTTTCTGCAGTACCCTTTGGAAGATTAACAATTCTTCCAACACCTTTGACGCCTTTTTCAAAATGAGGAGCAAAAGTTTTTAAGCCATATTTTGAGTCAAGATTAGTATAAGCATTTAAAATATCCCTTTTATCGATTAAATTATGCTTATTCATACCAGAAATAACATAGAATGCATTTACTGTTAATGAATCTCTACTTAAATTATCTACATCATTAAAACTACCAACTAAATAACTACGGTCTTCACCCCAACCATGAATAATTTTTTTATTATTACCATTTGCGACAACAGCGTATTTTTTTATGCCTTCGATTATTCCTTTATGAGCTTTTTCGTATAGTGAAATTAAATCAGTATGAACATTAATAGTAGTCAATAATTCAATCATTTCTTCAAGATTTCGATATAATTGTAATGTTGCCATTACAGAAACACCATTACCATATTCTTTTCCTTTTGTAGAAACGCCTAAACCATCAAGTGCATCATTCCAATCGCCATACATTGCTCTTAAGCAATTAGTATTTTCATCAATATGTACCACTAAATAGTCCATAATACGAATTAAGTGGTCAAGTACAGTATCAATAATTGAACTTCTTAAAACTCCACCTTCAGGTTGACGTTCATAATATCCTATTTTTTCATTTAAAATAGAATAATCTCCTGTATAACTAATATAGTTGTAAACAGTAGATATAATCCAAATTCCTTGATCAATAAAAGGACGTAAATCCATTCTTGGAATAGATCCCTTTGGAGGTATAGAATATTGACGTGGTGGATTACCTGATGGATCAATATAATCTAGAACTTCAAGGATTTTTTTACGACAATCCTTTGGATTCCACATTAATGCTGCATCAATTTGTTGCATTACATCACGGACTCCTAAAAATAAAGCACCACTATTTTTAGCTAATCCACAATACTCAGTTTGATAGATAACATATTCTAAAAATAGATTTAATGTTTTATCGTTTATAGAAATATTGTTCCAATCTTTAAATTTTAAAGATAGCATATTTTTAGACTTGAATTTTTGATTTAATTTTTTAGTCATAATAGCTAAATACTCATCAACAGGGAATACTGAATTATCATAATCCTTTAGTTGCTTAAAAGTATTTTCATCATGACAGAAATCAATAAAATAATCTTGACGAACACTATCTTTATTTGCTATTTCATAATGTACAATATCACCAGCAGCAGCAGTATCAGTAAAATGTGTAACATTTTTTTCTTGTTCGAATATACCATTTATTAAGGCAGAAGAAACAGCAATTGAATTTTCCTTTCCTCCTGCATAAATACTTCTAGAAGTTGTGTTATAAACTTGTGTTTCTTTTCCACACAAACATCTTTGAATAACACCATAGTTTAATATATGGGTAGTACGATCTAAATCTTCATGAGATTCAAATAAGAAACGATTATTATCATAGGTACATTTCTTAAACCATTTTGTTTCCATAGTTTCTCTATCGGCATATTTAAACAAACCATTCATAAATGAAGATAGATAGAAACTTGTATAAGCTTTTTTCTTGTGTAGAGCACCCATAGAAATGATAACCTTTTTGTTTGAAGTTACATAAATACGCACTCCATATTGATTATTGTTTGATTCAGTTAAAAAGTAAGCTGCTTCTTTGCTATAGACAACATAGCGTTTAATATTTTTTTCTTCAAGGTTTCTAGCAGCACCAAGTAAAGAAATTTTTTCATATTTTCCGTCTTTTCTTTTTTCTCCAGCAAAAAAGCCCATATATGGTTCTTTTCCTTCTTCTGATGGCAAGAAAAGGTAAAAGGTAGACTCATTAATACTAATATATCCAGAAGAATATACCCAAACAGTGAAGCCATCTGTTCCATATGGAAAACGAGATACACCATTTTTTCTTGGGAAACATAGTATGCGTCCATCTTTTAGAAAATAAGTATTTTCCGGTAATTTCAAAGCTGAAGATGGTTGCTTTTCTATTTCGTGAATTTCGTTAAATAATTGTTTGATTTCTTTTGTTAATGAATTATTGCTCATGCACTAATTTTCTCCTTTTCCATATTTAAAATAAATTGATTAATTATTTTTAAATATTCTTCTGTTTTTTCTTGTGTTTCCATTTCAACAAATACCCTTAGCACAGGCTCAGTTCCTGATAATCTAAGAATAGCCCATTCGTCGTTTTCAAAAATATATTTAACATTTTTGCCAAATTTTTTGATTTCAATAGGTGTAGTAGGGAAATTAGGAATATTATTATATAAATATTCTTTAATATTAAAGTTTTCATTATATGAAAAAGTATCTTCAACAATACAATGATGAAAATTTGCGAAGCCTCTAACTTCTTTAATAATTTCAGAAACACTTTTTTGCATAACTGTCATCATTTCAATAAAAAGCATAGATGCGAAAGTAGAATCTTTTCCATATATATAGTTTCTTATAGTTAATCCTCCTGATGATTCTCCTCCGATTAGAGCATCAACTTCTTTGATTTTTGAAGAAATATTTTTAAAGCCAACATCAACTTCATAACAATTAAAACCTAATTTTTCGGAAACTTTATTTAATAAATTTGATGTTGCACAATTTTTTACGCTATCTCCTTTTTCACCACGATATTTAACTAAATAGTAATATAAAGATGCTAATATTTCGTTACTATCTACATAGTTTCCAAATTCATCAAGCATACCTAAACGATCACCATCTGAATCTAATCCTAAGGCACAATCAAAATGTTCTTTAAGTAATAGTTTTTTATTTTTTAACATATTATCTTTACTAGGACTTGGAAGCATAAATCCAAAGAAAGCATCGTGTTTTGAATGAATGGTTTTAAAGTTACTTAATTTAAAATTCTTGGCAATCTTTGTTAGTGATATTGCTCCAGTTCCGTAAATAGCATCAAATAAAATACGAGTGTCTTTTCCTTTTATATCAGGAGAAATAAATGACTCAATATTTTTTAGATAATCTTTTAAAATTGATATTTTTTTAACATATTTTTTAAAATCTTTATCGTAAATTGTAAGTTTATTGATAGATTTTAGAGATTTGATTTCTTTTTCAATCTCATTTGTTAAAGTAATATCTGCATCCATTCCTTCTTTTTGAAAAACTTTAATTCCATTGAAATAATATGGATTATGTGATGCTGTTATCATCGCACCAAAATCATTATTCATTTTTTTAGTCATATACATAACTGCAGGTGTAGGTGTAGCTTCCTTTGAAAGAATAACTTTTATTTTGTTTCCTGCGAGTACTTCTGCTACCCATAACGCTGCTTGTTCTGACATAAAACGATAATCGTAGCCTACCACAAAAGGGGTAGTACTTTTTCTTTTAATAATTATATTTGCAATTCCTTGTGAAATTACTTGAATATTTTCTTTAGTAAATGTTTCGCCGATTACTCCACGAAATCCACCAGTTCCAAAATCTATCATAAACTTAACACCTTTCTAAATTAAAAAGCAATATATTTGAATGACTTTACTGTCATTGTAAAGTCTCCTTGTACGGGCTCGCCGGCCCAAGAAGGACACCAAGCACCAATCCAAACTTTCATAGGTTTAGTTGGTACATTTTCTGTAATTGTAGCAACAAGAGTATTATCAATATAAAATTCTATTTTTTTTCCATTATACCAATCAAAACGATAAGTATGATATTCATTATCATGGATTGTATAATCTAATTTAGCATTTATTGTAGTGAAATTTTTTTCTGAAGTCCAAGCTGAATACATGATATTGTTATCGCCGAATAATTCAAAGTCTATTTCATTATTAACATTACCATTATCGGCGTAATAGAATGTCCAAAATGCCATTGTTGCTCCACTTGTAATATTAGTTTTACCAATAAATTCAAAGGATCCTTGATTATAATAGTCAATAGATTCGATAGCTCCGCCAATACGATTCAATGAATCTATTGAAATTACTAATTCACCTTTTGAATTATAGTTTACATTTTTAATATCAACACCATTATTTCCATCGGAGCCCCATGTTTGGGTTACGGAAATAAAATTTGACTTTCAAAAGTTTATCATTGAATTAGTTAATGTTGTCCAATTTGTTCCATCGAAAACATGATTTCCATCTGTTGGAACTTGTAAATCATCAGTTTGGTTTGTGCCATAATTGAAAATAATATTATGACCAGGAGTTACATTTTCAATATAGTAATATCCTGTTGAAGAATCATAAGACATTGCAGTTCCAGGCCAATTTCCCAAATGAGTTACATTGTTTGCATCCCAAACATATGCATTTACTCCACTCCAGTTATATGGATTAGTATAGTAAACTGTAATAGGTTCTAATGAAGGATCAACTGGTGCTGCAGGGATAGAAACATAAATAGATGTACCACCACCGCTTATAGTATAATCTTTAAAGTAGAAAGTATAACTACCAGTAACTGTTGCAACATATTCGCTACTAGTTGATGAAGTGTTTTCCCACCAAGTAGTAACTGCATTTCCATTGACATCTTTTATTGTAATTATATCTCCAGTAGTTAGGTCTAATGTAATAAAATATTGAATTCTATCAGTATTTGAATCATTAACATCTACAGTCATTGCTCCTTTAACTGTGCCATTAACATATAATCCATAAGTGTTTGAAGAAGGTTCAACTAAAGAGAAAACAACCCATCTTGTAATACTATTATAAGTATTATTACCAGTAACAGTAACTATCATAGCATAAGTTCCTGTTTCAGTAGGGAAATCATTGCTATAGAAAGCTTCGTTTTTCTCATAGTGAACTGTATATGTTAAATCACCTTCAACAGTAACATCAGGAGCATTATCATAACCTAATATTAATTCAGTTCCTGATTCAATTGAGAATGTAACTTCTGGATTTAATTTGTTTTCAACAAGACGGAACCATCTAAATTGACGGACATCATTATATTGATCGTTACCAGTAACTTCAACGATAAATGAATATGTACCAGGAGTAGTAGGCATTGTATCACTTACTTTAACTTCATCTTGTTCAAAATATGTGACATAGCTTAACCCTTCTGTTACAGTAACACTAGGAGAGGCATCAACACCAATAGTTAATGTTGTTCCTGATTCAATTGAGAAAGTAATTTCTGGATCAATTTTTTCAATATTATTGGCTTCAACTAAAGTAAATACAACCCATTTTGTAGTGCTATTATAAGTAGCATTACCAGTAACAGTAACTACCATAGCATAAGTTCC
>CAZYEI010000056.1:0-6875 GCA_964646425.1 uncultured Eubacteriales bacterium
TTTGGATGTGGAATTATTTTAGGTGCAATTTCTTTAAAATTACCTGAAAAAATATTGCAAAGTAAAAATACTCCATATAGTTATGATTGGGGAAATGGTTACTTTGAAAAATTTAAATAATGACTATTGAATCAGGAGGTGAAGAAGAATTAAGGGTGCGATGTTGTATTAAAATAGACTGACTTTACAATTTAAGTAGATTAATCTTGATACGGTTAAAGTATCAGGATTTTTTTTGTTTTTATAGGATATTAGCACTAAATATGATCATAAAAGAGAAAATATTTTTTTGCAATTACTATTTAATATTAAAAAAATTAAATATTATTTTTTCTGATGAGCAAATTAATAATTGAGAATATCTCTATAACAAATACAATAATTTTTTGAAAAGTAAATTATAATTAATAGTAATTTTATTGGAATTATGATACACTCTAGTTTGTTATTATTTAAATTTTTTTATTGATAGCGAGGTATAAAGTCATGATTTGGTTAATGTTTTCTTTATTTGGGGTTGTTTTAACATCACTTACAACTATTTTTGCAAAAATAGGAATTAAAGATGTAAAATCAAATTTTGCAACTACTTATAGAACGGGAGTAGTTATTATATTTTGTATTTTAATGTGTTGCATTAGTGGAAGTATAAATGAAATTAGTTTGTTATCTCCTCAAAATTGGTTATTTTTAATTTTATCAGGATTAGCAACTGGTTGCTCATGGTTGTGTTATTATAAGGCGTTAAAGCTTGGAGATATAAATAAAATAGCTCCCATTGACAAATCAAGTTTTGTTTTAACAAGCATATTATTTTTGATATTTTTCTATAATGACACAACTAAAGATGGAAATGTTTTAGTTCTAGGTATTCTTGTATTGTCAATTATCTTGATGCTTGTAGGAACAATATTAATGATTGCTCGAAAGGAAGACAGAGAGACAACCTCTAAGAGTTGGTTATTATATGCTATATTATCTGCTGTATTTGCTAGCTTAGTTTCATTGTTTGTAAAAATTGGTTTAAAGGGAATACCTTCAGATTTAGGCACATTGATTAGAACAATAATAGTGTTTATTTTTGCAGGTACAATAACTTTGGTAAAAAAAGAATATCAAGATGTTACTAAAATTGCAAAGAAAAATTGGTTGTTTTTGACTTTATCAGGTTTTGCAACAGGTGGTGCATGGTTATTTGAATATTCAGCCTTAAATATCGAAGGTGCTAATCCTATTACCGTAAATTCGATAGGTAAACTTTCGATATTGCTGACAATGCTTTTTTCTTTTGTGATATTAAAGGAAAAATTTAGCAAAAAAACTTTATTGGGTTTGTTTTTATTGACTGTTGGCATCATTTTAATTATTGTGTTTAGTCTATAGAATTAATAGTTTTAATATCATAAGGAGAATAGTTATGCTAAAAAAAATATCTTTAATTATAATATTATTAACGTTACTTGGATGTGAAAATGTTAATCTAAGTTCAAATAGAAATAGTTCATCTAATTTGCAAAATAGTAGTAATGATAATAGCCAAGTATCAACATCTTCAAGTTTAATTAGTTCAACAGACATTTCTATATCAACAAGTTTATCTTCAAATATTGATAAGGATGAAAGCCCCAAATTAATTGATTTATATGCTACGAACGATTTTCATGGAAGAATATCAGAAATTTCATCAAAAAGTGTTCCAGGTATTTCAAAATTATCAACATATCTTAAAAATAAAAAAGAATTAAATAGTGAAGGTTTTGTTTATCTTAATTCTGGCGATTATTGGCAGGATACATATGAATCTGGCTATAATAAAGGGCGCCTTTTAACTGAATGCTTGGATATAATGGAATGTGAAACACTATCTTTAGGTAATCATGAATTTGACTGGGGTATTGAAACAATAAAAGAAAATAGAGAATTGACAACATATACTAGCTTTTTAAGTGCCAATATTAGACAATATCCAAATACGACTGAAGGCGTTGATTTTGTAGAACCTTATAAAATAATTGAAAGAAATGGTTTGAATATTGGTATAATTGGTGCGATTGGCCAAGATCAAATAACTTCAATTACTTCATCAAACTGGGAAAATATAACATTTTTACCACATACTAATGTCGTAAAAAATCTTTCTGATGAATTAAGGATTGAAAAGAATTGTGATATTGTTATTCTTTCAATTCATGCTGATGAATCAGTAAGCGATGGATATGAAATTACTAAAACAAGCCCAATTACTAATAAAAAATATGTTGATGCTGTTTTTTGTGCTCATACTCATCAAAGAGAAGTTACTTACTATAACGATGTACCTTTTGTTCAAGGAGGTGCGCATGGACAAAATCTTGGTCATATTCAATTGCAATATGATAATGGCGTAGTAACATCGTTGATTGCAGAATATGAAGGATATCGAGAAATTAATAAATGTGAAAATGATGAACAAATAGATGCAATTATTAATGATTATTTCACAAGTGAATTTATTGCTGAAAAGAATAAAGTTCGAGGAACAATTAGTGGTCAAGGACTAATTGATTCATTTTATGGTGGTAATATTTTAGCTAAGGCAACTTATGATTTACTACAAACACAAAATATAGATGTTGATATTGTTATTAATAATGGGGTTAGAGATGAAGTAAATGCTGGACAAATGACAAGCGAAATGATTTTTAATATGATTCCATTTACTAATAAAACATTAGTTGTTCAAAAAATATCCGGTAAAGATATAATAAATGAGTGTATAAATTATGATAATCCGTATTATATGCCGGATGATACTTTACAAATATCAGCTAATAAATATTATACAATTGCATGTATCGATTATATGCTGCTTCATAAAAACATAAATAGAAAATACAATTATTTTCCTTCATACGACCCTACGAATTTGCTTTATACAATTGAAAAATATCCAAATATAATTTTAGAAGATTATTTACAAGAACATAAAACAATATATTTAAGTGATTATACTGGTAGTAATTATTCTTGCTTGAAGTAATAGTGCATAATTATTGATTTAAAAAATAGATTATAATAAAATAATGTGGGTGATAAAAATGAAGGTAACAAAAGATATTATATATGTTGGAGTAAATGATCATAAAATTGATTTATTTGAAGGACAATATGCAGTTCCAAATGGAATGTCATATAATTCCTATGTCATTTTAGATGATAAAGTTGCTGTAATGGATACAGTTGATAAATTGTTTGTAAGTGAATGGCTTGATAATATAGATAAAGTTTTAATTGGAAAGAAACCAGATTATTTAATAATTCAACATATGGAGCCTGACCATTCAGCAGGAATAGTTGAATTTATTAAAAAATATCCAAATACGAAAATAGTTGGAAATATAAAGACATTTAAAATGATTGAACAATTTTTTCATTATGATATTACTAACAAAATTGAAGTAGTAGATGGTGAAATGATTAGTCTTGGAAATCACAATTTAAAATTTATTTTTGCTCCAATGGTACATTGGCCTGAAGTTATGGTTACATATGATACATTTGCTAAAGTTTTATTTTCTGCTGATGCTTTTGGAAAATTCGGGGCATTAGATATAGAAGATGAATGGACATGTGAAGCAAGACGTTATTATTTTGGCATAGTGGGAATGTATGGACCTCAAGTGCAAATATTATTAAAAAAAGCTGCTACCTTAGAAATTAGTACCATTTGTCCTTTACATGGTCCAATATTAAATGAAAATTTAGATTATTATCTTAAACTATATAATATATGGAGCAGTTATAAAGCAGAAGATGATGGTGTATTAGTTGCTTATACTTCAGTATATGGAAATACAAAAAAAGCTGCATTGTTATTAAAAGAAGAACTTAACAAGCTTGGTTATCCTAATGTAATTCTCCGTGATTTAGCGAGAACAGATATGAGTGAAGTTGTTGAAGATGCTTTTAGATATCCAAATATTGTTTTGGCAACAACTACTTATAATGGTGGGATTTTTCCTTTTATGAATACATTTTTAGATGTTTTAATTGAACATAAAATTCAAAATAAGAATATTGGTATTATTGATAATGGTTCGTGGATGCCAATGGCTCATAAAATTATTTTAAAAAAATTAGAATTAACTAAAAATAATAAAGTGATTGAAAATCCTATTAAAATATTATCATCAATGAATGAAGAAAATATTGATGCGATTAAGAATTTGGCAAAAAAATTAATAAAAATTGAATAGACTATTTAAAAAAATTGATTACTTTTATAATAAAATTAAATATTTAAAGATAGATATATTGAATAGATTATCTATCTTTTTTATATAAATATAATGAAAAAATCTTTTTCAAAAATGTGTTTATTTATTGATATTTTATAAATAGATAGTATAATATTCTATGTGAGAAAAGGAAAGGTGATTTATGGTGTCAGTTGACCCGCTGTCGTGTTATCTCACATTTGATTTTATTAAGATAACACCGATGATTATTGTTTTATTAGTATTGCTTATGTTGTCTGCTTTTTGCAGTGCGACAGAAACTGCTTATATGAGTTTGAATATGATTCGTATTAAGCAATTATCTCATGGACATAAAAAAATAAATAAAAAAGCTAAAAAAGTTTACAAATTATGTCGACAACCAATTTATATTTTAAATACTATTTTAATTTTAAATAATATTGTTAATTTAGGTATAAGTTCGTTAGTTACATATATTTTTGTAGATAATTTAGGATTAGAAGGTACAGGAGTTTTATTATCTACTGCAATAAGCTCAGTTGCTGTAATTGTTGTAGGTGAAATTCTTCCTAAAAATATTTCAAAATTATATCCTGAACGTTTTGCAATGTTTATTTATTATCCATTAAAAATCATGATTTTTATCTTAAAGCCAATAACATTTTGGTTTACAAAATTAAATGATAAATTAGAGGAACATGCAGAAGAAACCGAAGAAAAAGTTACTGCAACTGAAGAAGAATTAGTTGAACTTGTTGAAACAATCGAAAGAGAAGGGGTTCTTGAACATAGCGAGGGCGAACTTATTAAAAATTCAATTAAGTTTGATGAAACTACTGTTAGAAAAGTAATGGTTGATGCTAAAAGTGTCATTAGTATTAGAGCGAATGCTACTTTAGAAGAAGTAACAAGAGTTTTTTTACAACAATTATATGCAAGAATGCCTGTAATTAATGAAAAAGGTGAAGTAATAGGAATTGTTACTCAAACAGATGTCTTTACCGCAAATCAAAAAAATAAAAATAATGGTACCAAAGTTGAATTAAAGGATATTTTACATAAACCATTATTTATATCACATAGAAGAATTTTATCAGATGCTTTAGAGAAAGCACAAAGATATGCTACACATATGTTAATTGTTGTAGATAATATGAAGGAGAAAAACTATCTAGGTATTGTTACTTTGGAAGATATACTAGAAGAATTAGTTGGAGAAATCTATGATGAGCATGATGATATTCCACAAGATATTGTTGAAATTGGAAATCATATCTTTATTGTAAGTGGCTCATATGATTTGTCGGATTTATTTGATGATTATTTAGAAGATAGTGATATGCCCAAAACTCAATTTAAAACAGTTGGTGGCTGGATTCGTAGTTTATGCCCTAAAAGATTATCTAAAGAGCATATCATAACTTTTGATAATTTAACAATTAGAATTTTAGAACATAAAGATAATGTGATAAAATCCGTTGAAATAACTGAAGAAACAAAATTAGAAGATGATGAATAATTAATGGTGGTACCATTATTATGGGGAAATATTATGAAAAATAGTACAAAAGATGAAATAAATTATATTCATACAAAAATCGATTTAAAGCAGTGGGTATATATGTTAAGTGTATTATTGATATCTGCTCTTTTATATGCTTTTTCCGTAACCTGCTTTATTAACCAAAGTGATGGGAATATTATCACGGCAGGAATAAGTGGAATTGCTATGCTGATTGCTAGAGTATTTTTTGCTGATAATGCAGCAGCAGCATATTCGGTTATTTATATTGTTATGAATATTCCGATATTCCTTTTAGGATATAAATATATTGGTAAAATATTTTCAATATTAACTTTATTGAATGTCGTAGTTGCTTCGACACTTATTGGTCTAATTAATCCATCAATTTATACTTTTTTAGATATAAGTGGATTAGAACCTATTACAATTGCTTTAATTGCAGGGGTTCTTTCTGGTTGTAGTATTGGAGTTGCTTTGAAAGCTAATTTATCTACCGGTGGAACAGATGTTATTTCGCTATTCTTTGGCATAAAAAAAGGTGTTTCTATTGGTAAATATGTTATATTATTAAATGGCATAGTTGTAATTATGTATGGTACTTATTCAGGCTCAACTACTGGTAATTGGCACTCTATATTTTACACTTTATGCTATATTTTTGTTTCTTCATCTGTTGTTGATTTAATCTTTACAAGAACAAAAAAAGTCTTAATTGAAGTTATTACCGAAAAAGGTAATGATATTTCTTCAATCTTGTTGCAAAAGACACATCATGGTTGTACATTAATTAATGGTGAAGGAGCTTTTTCACATCATGGTAAACAATTATTACATATGGTTGTTTCTGTTCGTCAAATCAATGAAGTAGTAAAATTAATTAAGGAAATTGATTCTTGTTCATTTGTTATTCAACTTCCAGTTGATAATATTTATGGTAAATTTTTTATTCCCCCATTTAGATAAAAAGATGCAAATGCATCTTTTTTATTTTTTGAAACAACTTAAAAAAAATAAAGATTTTAGGAACAAAGCTGATTGTATAGTTGTACTCTCAGCTCTTTTAATTTTGTTAAAGAAAATTTTTCAATTCGACAAAATTAGCAAATAAAAAA
>CAZYEI010000057.1:0-6786 GCA_964646425.1 uncultured Eubacteriales bacterium
CAAATTAGTTTATTTTTTTCACTTTTTTTGTCTCACATCATTTACAACTTAACAATCTAAATCAATATCGTATTCTTCTAATAAATATTTTATAGAACGAACAATATCATTAAAGCTTCTATTAATTTCTACAAATATACCTGTATTTAAGATTTCTGCTTCAGACCTTAACTTCAAAGGATCACACGATAGCATAGGAGTTGTAGCATTCGTAATTTTCCAATTGTTTTGAGTCATACTATATAATTTTTCTGAATCCAATGTATGCAATAATTCAATAAATTTAACAAACATTTCTTTAACTATAGACACTTCTATATTTTTGCCTAAAAAGATAAGGTTACTAGGTTTTTGCCGGTAAAATAAATAATATCGTATACTTTATGATTGTTTTCTGTTGTTTTAGTTACTTTTTTATCAAAAATATCAGGTAGTTTTGTTTACTGCTTAATCTATCGGCACTAGAGATAATAGCTTTCTCATTTCAATGGTCTTTATCTATAATATCTTTGTTCAATAATACAAATTTAGAATTACTTTTTATCAGGTCAACTTTTTCTTTAAATGGTTTATCCGAAAGTTCACTGTTATAACCAGTTAATGTTAAGTTACCCAAGGTATGTAAGTATTTTTCATAAACTAATTCAAAATTATTACCTATTTCTTTCTTCCAATCATAATTTCTTTGATAAACAGGTATTTGATATTATCTTCTATTATAAAACATAGTACCTCTAATTTTCTCTGGTTCTGCTTTCATAAACAAACCTCCTCGTATATTACAATTATTTCATGTTTGAAATATTTCGTCAAAATTATTTCTTTTCTTTAATTTACATATTTCCACACTCTAGGTTAGCAACTAAACTAGCCTTTATGTAATCTTTTATAGTCTTTTCACGACTTCCGTCAGCATCTGTATCGAAGACAAAATATCTAAAAAATAGCTCAAAACACATAATTTATGTATATTTCACTATTTTTTGACATCCTTTAAACATAGCAACACTATTGTCTCCACATGAAAGGTTTGTGGAAACATATCTACTGGAATAATTTTTTTAATATTATATTTAACTTTTAATAATTCTAAATCTCTTTTTAAGGTTAATGGATTACATGATACATATGTTAACTTACATGGTTCTAACGAAAGAATAGAATCAATAAATATCTTACTACAACCACTTCTAGGTGGGTCCATTATCACCAACGAATATTTATCTTTTTTATTAGAGGCCTCAAAAATGAATTTTGAAGCATCTTCTGAAACAAAAGATATGTTTGCTTGATTATTAATCATTTTATTATATTCAGCATCTTCAATTGCTTTAGAATTAATTTCTACACCAACAACTTTTTTTACATAATTTGCAACTAAAAGTCCTATAGTACCAGTTCCACAATATGCATCTAAAACTACATCATTTTTATCCAAATTACTTTCTTTAATAATAATATCATACAATTTTTCAGTCATTTCGCTATTTACTTGATAAAATGATGATAACGAGATTTTTATTTTCTTATTCATTAATATATCGATAATATAACCTTCGCCATATACAATTTCATTATCGATGCCTAAAATTTTATTTCCTACTTGATTATTATAATTAAAAATAATAGTTTTTACTTTTTTATTTCGTTTTATTATCTCATCAACAAACTTTTTCTTGTGCTTAAAAGAACTATTAGTTGCTATAATACCAAGCATAATATCTCCATCTTTATTAATCCTTGCATATAAATAACGAAGTATTCCATGATGTACTATTTCATTATAAACACTTATATTTAATTCATTTATAATATCCTTTATTGATTCAAATAGTTCACTAATAGCTTTATTATCTAAAAAACAATTTTTAATATTTACTACATCATGTGAATTTTTTTTATAATATCCTGCTATAACAGCATTATTTTTATTTATATGAAGCACATAAATTGATTTATTTCGATAATTTAAATGATTATTTGTTGCTATTGGAAATACTTTTTCTTTATATTCATTAAATAATTCATTTATTTTATTTTGCTTAAATTCAACTTGCATATTATAAACAGAATTAATAAAATCACAACCGCCACATATTCCTGCTAATTTACACTTATCTTCTCTATATTTGCTTGGCTTAATAGTACGATGAATTTTTGCACAATATTTATTTTTTAATTTTTTAGTAATTATAATTTCTACTACATCATTTGGTAAGGCACCTTCTATTTCGATTATATTATTGTCAACATAGCATATACCTTTGCCATCACTACTTAATGAATCAATCTTAACAATCATTTTTGATTCCATCTAATCACCCACTTGTTTAATATTATAAAATATTAAGTTAAAAAATAAAAGCATGAGTTAAATAAATAACCCATGCTTTATCTAATCTCTTGAATTAGCTACTATTCTTAACAAATAATAAAAGATATTAACAAAGTCTAAAAATAATTGTAACGCTCCATAAATTGCAATCTTATTAGTTAAAGCACCATCGTTTGCAAATGTATAATACATACGTTTCATTCTTTGAACATCCCATGCAGTAATTCCTAAAAATAATAATATTGCAATAATACTTATAGTAAAAGATAATTTATCGCTTCCTAAAAATATATTTACTAAACTTACAAGTAAAATTCCTAGTAGGCCGAATAAAAACAATGTAGATAATTTTGATAAATCAACTTCCGTTTTAGAACCGGCAATAGCCATAACACCAAATAAAATTCCCGTAATCAAAAATGTATACATAACAGTGGAAATATCAAACAAAATAAATACACTTGAGAAGAATACACCAGAAATTAATGAATATCCTATAAACGAATTCCTTGCTGAACTAACACTCATTTTCATTAGTCCTGAAGATAGTCTAATTACTAAAAATATTTCTGCAATCATTAAAATTAATATGACAAATGGATTACCATAAAAAAGTGAGGCAAGGGCAGGAACTATTGATACAGTGTATCCAGTAGCAAAGAATATTAATAGTCCGAAAAACATCCATTTAAAAGATTTTGCCATAAATCCTTGAAGCGTTAATTGACTTTCATTTGAATAGTTATATTGATTCATATAAATCATTCCTTTCAATTATATTATACACTACTATTTTATTTTTTAAAGAAAATAAGATTACATAAAAAGAGTTAAAACAAAAAAATCACTTGCTATTACACAAGTGATTTTAGTTTGTTTAATATAATAAATTAAGCAATAACGTCAACAACATTACCAGAACCAACAGTTCTTCCACCTTCACGGATAGAGAACTTAGTTCCTTTTTCAATAGCTACTGGGTGAATTAATTCAACTGTCATCATAACGTTGTCACCAGGCATAACCATTTCTACTCCTTCAGCTAATTCAATTACACCAGTAATATCTGTTGTACGGAAGTAGAATTGTGGACGATAGTTAGCGAAGAATGGAGTATGACGGCCACCTTCATCTTTCTTTAGTACATAAACTTGAGCAGTGAATTTTGTATGAGGAACAACTGAACCTGGTTTAGCTAATACTTGGCCACGAACAATTTCATCACGGTTAACACCACGAAGTAATGCTCCAACATTATCTCCAGCTTCTGCGAAGTCTAAGATTTTACGGAACATTTCAAGTCCTGTAATAACTGTTGAACGAGTTTCTTTAATACCAACGATTTCTGCAGTATCATTTACTTTAATAACACCACGTTCTACTCTACCTGTAGCAACTGTTCCACGTCCTGTAATTGTGAAAACATCTTCTACTGGAAGTAAGAATGGCTTATCAGCTTCACGAGCTGGTAATGGTACATATGCATCAACTTGGTTCATTAAATCAACAACAGTTGCAACATATTTAGGATCTCCTTCTAATGCTTTTAAAGCAGATCCACGAACTACTGGACAATTGTCTCCATCAAATCCGTAGAATGATAATAATTCACGAACTTCCATTTCAACTAAGTCTAATAATTCAGCATCATCAACCATGTCACATTTGTTTAAATATACACAAATACAAGGAACTCCAACTTGTCTTGATAATAAGATGTGTTCACGAGTTTGTGGCATTGGTCCATCAGTAGCAGCAACAACTAGGATAGCTCCATCCATTTGTGCAGCACCAGTAATCATATTCTTAACATAGTCAGCGTGTCCTGGGCAGTCAACGTGAGCATAGTGACGTCCTGCTGTTTGGTATTCAACGTGAGCTGTGTTAATAGTGATTCCACGTGCTTTTTCTTCTGGTGCAGCATCAATTTCATTATAATCTTTGAATTCTCCACCATAAGTTTGTGCCATAACTTTTGTAATAGCAGCAGTTAGTGTAGTCTTACCATGGTCAACATGTCCAATAGTACCAATATTAACGTGTGGTTTAGATCTATCAAATTTTTGTTTTGCCATATGTATTTATCCTCCTATTTATTCAATCATACATATTTTAATATTTTTCAAATATAAAATCAATAAGAAATTAAGAATTAATCGTTGTTAACTCCACTTTTCTTAATAATTTCTTCTGTAATATTTCTTGGTGTTTCTTCATAACGTTCAAAAACCATTGAATAGTTACCTCTACCTTGAGTAAATGAACGTAATGATGTTGCATATCCAAACATCTCTGCTAATGGAACAAATGCATGAACAACTTGAGCATTACCTCTTTGATCCATTCCTTCAATGTTTCCACGACGAGATGAAATATCTCCGATAACATCACCTAAATATTCTTGAGGTACTGTTACTTCAACCTTCATAATTGGTTCAAGTAAAGTAGGTTTACATTTTTTAGCAGCTTCTTTCAACGCAAATGATGCAGCAATCTTATATGCCATTTCACTTGAGTCAACATCATGATAAGAACCATCAAATAATGTTGCCTTAACATCAATTACTGGATATCCAGCAATCATTCCATTGTCTAGAGCTGCAATTAAACCTTCATTAACTGGTTTAATGAATTCACGAGGAATAGCTCCTCCAACAATTGCATCAACAAATTCAAATCCTTTTCCAGGATTAGGTTCAAATTTAATCCAACAGTGACCATATTGTCCACGACCACCTGATTGACGAACATAACGACCTTCACAATCATTTGCTTGCTTAATTGTTTCACGATAAGATACTTCTGGAGCACCAACATTAGCGTCAACATTAAATTCTCTCTTTAAACGAGAAATAATAATATCTAAATGTAATTCTCCCATACCGGAAATAATAGTTTGTCCTGTTTCTTGGTTAGTATAAGCACGGAATGTTGGATCTTCTTCAGCAAGTTTTGCCAAAGCAATTCCTAATTTATCTTGATCAGCTTTTGACTTAGGCTCAATAGCTTGGCTAATAACTGGTTCAGGGAATACCATTTGTTCTAGGATAATTGGATTGTTTTCATCACAAAGAGTATCACCAGTACCTGTGTTTTTTAATCCAACGGCAGCAGCAATATCACCTGAATAAACTTCAGTAATTTCTTTTCTATTGTTAGCATGCATTTGAACCAAACGACCTAAACGTTCTTTTGTACCTTTTGATGAATTGTATACATAGCTTCCTGCAACTGCTTTTCCAGAATAAACACGGAAGAATACTAACTTTCCAACAAAAGGATCAACCATCAATTTAAATGCTAAAGCAGCAAATGGTTGGTCATCTCCAGGTTTTCTAGTTAATGGTTCTCCATTTTCATCAGTTCCCTTTGTTTCTCCAACATCTAATGGTGAAGGTAAGTAATCAATTACTCCATCAAGAACTGGTTGAACTCCTTTATTTTTATAAGCAGAACCACAATATACAGGGAAGAATTCTCCAGAAAGAACACCTTTACGAATAGTTGCTTTAATTTCTTCAACTGTTAGTTCTTCACCTTCAAGGTATTTCATCATAAAATCATCATCAAAAGCAGCTATTTTTTCAATTAATTCTGCTCTTAATTCTTCAACCTTATCTACTAAATCAGCAGGAATTGGTTCTTCTCTAACAAATTCTCCTTTTGGTCCATCGAAATAATATGCAACTCTTCTTACAATATCACAAGCACCTTGTAATGAAGATTCACATCCGATTGGATATTGTACAGGATGAGCATTTGCAGCTAATCTTGAATGCAATGTTTCAACAGACATATCAAAGTCTGCTCCAATAGCATCCATTTTGTTTACAAATACAATACGAGGTACTCCATAGTTTGAGCCTTGTCTCCATACAGTTTCAGTTTGTGGTTCAACACCACTTTTACCATCCAATACAGTAACTGCACCATCAAGAACTCTCAAAGAACGTTCAACTTCAACGGTAAAATCAACGTGTCCTGGAGTATCAATAATATTAACACGATATCCCTTCCAGTGAGCTGTTGTAGCAGCTGAAGTAATTGTGATACCACGATCTTGTTCTTCTTTCATCCAGTCCATTGTTGCTGAACCTTCATGAGTTTCTCCTATCTTGTGATTAACTCCTGTAAAATATAAAATACGTTCAGTAGTTGTAGTTTTACCAGCATCAATATGAGCCATGATACCGATATTTCTTGTTTTTTCTAATGTAAATTCGCGTGGCATAAATTTATCCTCCAACGATTACCAACGGAAATGAGCAAAAGCCTTATTTGCTTCAGCCATTCTATGTGTATCATCACGTTTTTTAACAGAAGCACCAGTGCCATTTGAAGCATCAATAATTTCAGCAGCTAATTTTTCTTCTGTTGATTTTTCTCCACGAAGACGAGAATAATTTACAATCCATCTCAATCCTAAAGATACACGACGTTCAGGTGAAACT
>CAZYEI010000058.1:0-6407 GCA_964646425.1 uncultured Eubacteriales bacterium
AACAACTATATTTTTTCTAAATATTTTTTTTAAAAATAAATACATAAATTGAAAATGAAAGCCTGAAATAACAAATAAATGAATAAGCGCTAAATTTATTATTGAGTTATAAAAATTTTCAACTTCTTCACAATTTATGCCAAATACAATTAATCCTATTCTTTCTTTACTGTAAACACATCTACCAAGAATAAAGTTAATTACATTATATCTTAATGTTGTTTTATAACTTACAACTTCATATTTTTCAACATCAATTTCTCCTATTATTTTTTGATATTTGCAATATGTCTTAAAATCAAATAAATATGGTATTCCTTGTTCTTTTATCTTTTTAAAATTTCCAGTTATTTTTATTTTATTTCCTTCATTTAATGCTTCAATATTTTTTTTATAAATTACAAATTTTTCATTTTCATTACTAACTACATAATAATTACTTTTTACTTTTTCGATTGTAAATATTACATTATTATATTCTTTTTTATTTATATTATTATTTCTTAAATTTATTATTAAGAAACTCATAAGCAAAACATATATTATTGATAATGAAATCATTTTTTTCTTTAACTTAAAAATTAAATAGGCAAATAATATCAATAAACAAACAAAACAAATAATATTTTTTTGAACAATTGTAATAATGCTTAAAACAATTAAAATTAAAATATTTGTTACATGTTTTTTCATTTTAAAGGATTATTCGATCTTTAATTTTTTCAAATGTTGTTGAGCCAATTCCTGATACTTTTTTTATATCT
Organism: uncultured Eubacteriales bacterium; assembly: GCA_964646425.1. Classification (GTDB taxonomy): domain Bacteria; phylum Bacillota_I; class Bacilli_A; order RFN20; family JAISJY01; genus CAZYEI01. The sequence goes on from CAZYEI010000058.1 coordinate 765, forward strand.
TCAATACACATAAAATTTCCATTCGCTTCTCTATATGAAATTATTTTATTACTTGTTACTTTTCCAATTGCAGGAAGAGAATTCAGTTCATCATATGTTCCTGTATTTAACGAAATTTTGGCTTCTGTACTCATTTTAGGAATATAAAATGTTTTACTTTCTTCAATAATATACGATAAATTTATTGCTCGCATATCTGCATTACTTAACAATCCTCCAGCTAATTGCAATGCCATTTCAAGCGTAGAGCCATAAACTACATTGACATTTGTTTTTTTTAACACTTGTCCTTCAAAAGAAACAGTAAGTATATTTTTATCATTTGATTCGTCATAATTATCAAAATAATTATTACTAAAATTAAAAGACATATTATATTGATTTTCTAGTTCGGCAAGCCGCGAAGCATTTAAGTAGTCCTGATCATCAGTAAATTTTGTCATCCCTACTACATAGACAATTGTTAATAACACAATAATTAAAATTGTTTTCATAATCATATCTCCTTTATCATAAATACGATAAAAAAGAAAAAATTCCTAATCATATTAGGAATTTTTATAATTAATTATTATCAACTTTTATAATTTCAACATCATAAGGTGAATCAACTTTAATAGTTACTTTATCGCCAACTTTACGTCCCATAATAGCACTTGCTAAAGGAGATTCATTAGATATTTTTCCTTCAAATGGATCTGCTTCAATCGAACCAACAATACTATAAGTATTTATCATTCCATCAGATTCATCTTTAATTGTTACTTTTGAGCCAAGTTTAACAACATTTTTTGCACCTGTAACTTTTTCATCAACAATCACACAATTTTGTAGAATATATTCAATTTCCTTAATACGTCCTTCTACTTCAGCTTGTTTCTTTCTTGCAGAATCATAATCAGCATTTTCAGAAAGGTCACCTTGTGCTCTTGCTTCTTGCAATTCTTCAATAACATGTTTACGTTCAACATTAACTAATTGATTTAATTCTTTTTGTAATTGCTCTTTTCCAGCTTTTGTTAAACTAATTCTTTCCTTTTCCATATTTATTCATTTCTCCGATCTTAAGACTCTTTTATTTTAACATAAATAATAATAAAATTCTATATTTTTTATGCTTCTTCTTCCTCATCATCAATAAAAGTATTATAAACTTCTTCAATCATATCCCATTCATCTTTTGAATCTTCGTCAATTGGATATAAATTCCCTTCATTATCATACTTAGAAGCATATACTTGTGGTTCCTCATCTTGTGGATTAAAATACAAAATATATTTATTCCCTTTAAATTTTGGATCTTCTTCATCAGCCTCAAATGTAAACAAAACTTCCATTTCAAGTTCTTTTCCATTTTCGTCTACAACAATAAGTTTTCTATCATCTTCCATATTTATACCTCCAATTAAAGTTTACACTATAAAAAATTAAATTTCAATTATAGTCGATCAAGATAAGTCTGCAAAATAATTACAGCAGCCATCTTATCAATTACTTTCTTTCGCTTTTTGCGTGAAATATCCGCTTGAATAAGACCTCTTTCAGCTTGTTTTGTTGTCCATCTTTCATCAATCATTATCACTTGAAGACCACTTGCTGCTTCTAATTTATCTTTAAAATCCAAACAAATCTGTGCTCTTTCACCAATATCACCATTCATATGTTTTGGAAGTCCCAAGACAAATTTTTCAACTTCTCTTTCCTTAGCAACTTTTATAACATGATTTAATGCATCTTCTAAATCATTTTCTGCAAAATGATATGTTTCGACTCCAGAAGCAACAATTTTCAATAAATCACTACAAGCAATTCCTATTGTTTTACTTCCTAAATCTAAGCCCAATATTCTTCCCATTATAATAACTTCTCCACAATTTCATTAACTCTTGCAAGAACTTCATTTACTTTACTAAAATCTTTTCCACCTGCTTGAGCAAAATCAAAGCGTCCTCCGCCATTTCCACCAAGTATTTGTGCAGTTTCTTTTACGATATTGCCACAATAAATACCTTTATTATTTACATCTTTACTTGCAGCACAAAGAAGATTAATAGAATTATCTCCCTTGTTTACTAGGAAAATAAAATAACTACTTAAATTTGATTTTAAAGTATCAATTAAAGTCATTAAACTTTGTTTATCTTCATTTTCTAATGGCAAAATAATTATTTTTGTACCATTTACTTCTTTAGCCATTCCAATAATTTTTTGAACTTTATATTGTGCAAGACTTCCCCTTAAAGATTCAACTTCTTTTTTTGTATCTTCAAATTGATTCTTTAATGACATTAAACGGTCTTGAATTTCACTAATTGATAATGCTCCTAATGATTTTTGAGTATCAACTAAAATACTATTCTTCTTTAATAAATGCTTATATGCATTTATGCCAACTCTTGCTTCAATTCTTCTTACACCAGAACTAATACTTTCTTCATTTTCAATAACAAACATACCAATATCACTTGAGTTTTTTACATGAGTACCTCCACAAAATTCAACTGAGTAATCATTGAAAGATACTACTCTAACAACACTTCCGTATTTATCATCAAATAATGCAGTTGCATGCAATTTTTTAGCTTCTTCAATTGGTAATTCAACAACATTGGTTTCAATACCTTCATCAATCCAGTTATTAACGATTGCCTCTACTTTCTCAAGTTGAGTCTTATTAATCTTTTCAAAGTGTGTAAAATCAAAACGACATCTATATTCATCAACGTATGATCCCGCTTGGGAAATATGGTCGCCTAATACCATTTTTAACGCAGCCTGCAATAAATGACATGCAGAATGGGATCTTTGAATTCTTTTACGTCTTTTTTCATCAATAATAACTTCACATGTGTCCCCTAGTGAAATAACTAAATCATTAGCAATCTCAACATGATGTAAATGTTGTTTATTAGGTGCCTTGCTAACTGATATAACTTTAACATATTTTCCAGAAAATTTTAAAATACCAGTATCAGAAACTTGTCCTCCCATTTCTGCATAAAAACAAGTATTATCTAAAATGATATCACCATATTCTGTTAAAGAATCAACTTGTTCGCCATCTTTAAATAAACCAATTACTTTTGCATTTAATAATGACATTACATTATATGAAAAAAGAGATTCATCTTTAAATTCCATTAAATCCTTTGATTGTTTATTCATTGAGTTTACTTTATCACGAGCATTTCTTGCTCTTTCTTTTTGAAGTTTCATTTCTAAGTCAAAACCTTCTTTATCAACGGTACACCCATTTTCTTGAGCAATTTCAACAGTTAATTCAAACGGAAAACCATAAGTATCATATAATTTAAAAGCATCCTTACCAATCAATAATTTTTGCTCATTCTTCGCTAATAATTCATTTAATAGGTTTTCGCCACTTACTAGAGTTTGTTGGAATTTTTCTTCTTCAATTAAAATCAATTTTTGAATATAATCAAGTTTTTCATTTAAATAAGGATAATATGACTCCATAATTTTAGCAACAGTAGGTACTAATTTGTACATAAATGCATCTTTTATTTCAAGTTTTTTACCATATCTTATAGCTCTTCTTAAAATTCTTCGTAAAACATATCCTCTTCCTTCGTTTGAAAATAAAGCACCATCTGCAAGGGCAAATGTTGTTGTACGAATATGATCGGCAATTACTCTAAAACACATTTTATATTCTTTTTCTGTATATGAGTGCTTTGTAAACTTTTCAGTTTCATGAATTAGTGGTAAAAATAAATCTGTATCAAAATTTGTTTCACCATTTTGTAAAATAGCAACAATACGTTCTAATCCCGCCCCAGTATCAATATTTTTATGTGGCAATTCTTTATATTGACTGCGTTTTAATCCAGTTTGAGCATTATATTGACTAAATACAATATTCCAAATTTCAATATAGCGATCATTTTCTAAATCTTCTCTAATTAATTTTTCACCTAAATGTTGTGGATCATATTTTTCTCCTCTATCTATAAACATTTCAGTATTTGGACCACATGGACCTTCACCGATTTCCCAAAAGTTTCCTTCACATGGAACAAGCTTATTTGGAGAAACACCAACACTTATCCATTTATTATATGTTTCCATATCACTAGGATGATATGTAATATAAATTATATCAGGATCAAAACCAAACCACTTTTCATCAGTTAACAATTCCCATGCCCATGGGATTACTTCATCTCTAAAGTAATCGCCAATCGAAAAATTTCCAAGCATTTCAAAAAAAGTATGGTGTCTTGCAGTATGTCCAACATTTTCAATATCGTTAGTCCTAATTGATTTTTGTGCATTTGTAATTCGATTATTCTTTGGAACAACTGTGCCATCAAAATATTTCTTTAATGCCGCAACTCCTGAATTTATCCATAATAATGTTGGGTCATTATTGGGAATAAGCGATGCGCCTGGTTCAATCATATGACCTTTGCTTTTAAAAAAGTCCAACCATAATTGTCTAATTTCTCCACTACTCAAATTTTTCATTTTAATTCCTCCTCAAAAATAAAAAAATCATTCCATAACAGGAACGATTTAAATTCGCGGTACCATCCTGATTCATATTTACATGTAAATATGCACTCAATTTGTTGTAACGTAACATAACGGCAAGGATTAGTTGCACTCAAAAGTAGCCATTGTAATCATTTTAAATTCTTTCACCAACCGAATTTTCTCTATAAAAACAATATACAAATAATCTTTCTCAATGTTTTCGTGATTATAATATCATAAATTAAAAGAAAAGAAAAGTTCTTTTATTAAAATAGTTTATAATTAAGACTAATAAAAAAAGAATGAGAAAAGATTTTTCTCATTCTTAATATAAAATTTTATCTAGGGAATTTAATTTGTGCTCTTGCTGCAGCTAAACGAGCAATTGGTACACGATATGGTGAACATGAAACATATTTCAATCCAACTTTATGGAAGAATTCAATTGATTCAGGATCTCCTCCGTGTTCTCCACAAACTCCTAATTTAACATTTGGACGAGTTGCTCTTGCACCTTCACATGCAATTTTTATTACTCTACCAACACCAATTTGGTCAACATGAGCAAATGGATCAGATACTAAAATCTTATTATCATAGTAATGAGGTAAGAATTTTGTAGCATCATCACGGCTAAATCCAAATGTCATTTGTGTTAAGTCATTTGTTCCAAAACTGAAGAATTCAGCATCTTTTGCTAATTCTTCTGAAGTCATAGCAGCTCTAGGAATTTCAATCATTGATCCAAATTTATAACGTAAATCTAATCCACTTTCAGCAATTAGCTTATCAGCTGTAGAACAAACAATATTCTTAATCCAATGTAGTTCTTTATATTCAACTGTCAATGGAATCATAATTTCTGCAAAGTCATTCCAATCTGGATGAGCTTTCTTCATAGCAATTGCAGCATTAATAACAGCAGTTGTTTGCATTTCTGCAATTTCAGGATATGCAACAATTAAACGACAACCACGGAATCCCATCATTGGGTTAAATTCTGCTGATGAATCTACCATAGCATGTAATTCTTCAGCTGGAATATTCATATCAGATGCTAATTCATTGATTTCTTCATCAGTATGAGGTAAGAATTCATGTAAAGGTGGATCGATGAAACGAATTGTTACAGGACGTCCTTGCATA
>CAZYEI010000059.1:0-6017 GCA_964646425.1 uncultured Eubacteriales bacterium
TTTTCCGTGCTTTTCAACAACAGCAGAAACTGTAGCACCTTCAACATATGGAGTTCCCGCTTTTGTTGACGTCTGTCCGACTAATACAACTTTATCAAAAGTTACTTCTTTACCAGCTTCAACGTCAAGTTTTTCAACAAAAATTTTGTCTTCAACAGCAACTTTAATTTGTTTACCACCAGTTTCAATAATTGCGTACATACTTTGCACCTCCTATATTTGCTTGGATCTAAGACTCGCCTTTGAGGTAGCAAAATTGCTTTAGACCTACTTTAGTGCGGTTGTAGCCTTCCAATATAGGCGACAACGTATATATGATACACTATTTTATAATTTTTTTCAATGGATTTTATATTATTTTTTTTAAATTTATCAAAAAAACTAGAAATATATTTTATAAACAAATTTTTATTTATTTAAAATTTTATTGTTTATAACTATTATTATTTCTAGTTCATATTTGAATTTTTTATTAGAGATTATTAATCTTTTAATGCATCTTTAATTGCTAAAAATAAACGATTTGAACTTAATGTAGCACCAGATAATGCATCAATTGGTGCAGTGTCACTTTTAATTATTTCTTCAACGCCTATACCTACATAACTAGTTAATATTTCGTTAACATGATTTGTCCAAGAAATATGTCCTTTCCATTCATCGATTGATGAATGAATATTTGAATTGTCTTTCAATATAACTTCACTAATTTTTCCGTTCATAACAGTAACTTTAACATTGGCAGTATATGTTGCCCATTGTGTCGATTCAATATATTCACCTTCATAAACACCATCATTAATTGTGTTTTTTCTACACCCAGTAAATAAAAAGAACATAAATACAATAGCAATAATACTTAATATTTTTTTAATTTTCATATTTCCCTCCTCTTTTTATATTTTTAAAGTTTTTTACTTATAAATTAGAAATGCAAATCAAAATTACAAATAAAATCCTTCTCACAATATAGTTTTTCCTCTTTTTTTAAAATATTCTCATAATTTCGATATAAATCATTTTTTGAATGAATTTTTATTCTATGATTAAATTTTTTTAATCTACTAACTAAAAATTGGGCATAATAATATTTTAACTTATACCAAAATTCAGTTTGTGAATATATTAGAAAAATATAAATTGTAAATTGAACTGGTAAATTTAATATGTAGATAATTAACGAAAAAAAAGAAATTATACCACTAATTTTCATACATTTTCTTTCTGTTAAACAAAATCCCAAGATAATTTTTATTATTTTAGCACCATCTAATGGAATAATCGGTAACAAATTAAAACATAATATAAAAAGATTAGCTTGTCTTGCATTTTCAGCACCAACTTTTGAAATTACTCTGAAAAATTCTAAATTATTTATTAACATCATGCTAAAAAAATATGATAATGGTCCCAAAATTACAATAATTAATTCTTTATACCACTCTATATTTATTAATGGCTCAGTTTTAAGGCAAAAGCCAAACGGCATTATTGATATCGAATCAATCCTTACTTTAAAACAAAGTGCACCGATATAATGAAAAAATTCATGAACAAAAGCAAATGATATTAAAAAGATGAATGTTTGAATTCTTCCTGTAACTATTGAAATAAAAAGAAAGAAAAAAGTAGAAAGATGAATTTCTACTTTATCAAATTTAACTATAAATTTCTTCATAATTAATTATTTTTCCATTTTGATAGAATAGCATTTCAATATTTTCATTCATATTGGCAATTATTTGATATTCTTTAACCCTATCATATGTATATACTAAAGGTTCTATTACATTTGAATAAATTGCAACTATTCCGTTATCATGTTCTATCTTTATTGATGTATATTCAACATTTGTTACGAGTCCATTGGCAATTGCATATACTTTATATGATGAATTTGTATACTGATTATTTCCAAGTCCAATATAAGAATCAGATAATCCTACATATTTATCATTATTTTTTTTATGAAAATTATATTCAAAAACAAAAAATTTTTTTATAAATACTTCGATATTATCATTAATTTCTGAAAAATTTACATTAATATCAAAATTTTCTTTCAAAAAATTCCCATTTTCATCTTTTTTAGCATAGATTAGAATACTTAAAATTAATGAAAAGAGTGATAACAAAACTAAAGAACATTTTATTCCATAGTGTTGTTCTTTTTTTGGCTTTAAATTTTTTTCATTAGCAATCAAAGAATTTCTACTTTTAATTCTATCAATAATTTCATCAATACTTTCCATATATTTTCACCTAGTTCAATATATGAAAATAGTTTTAAAATTATGTCTAACCAAAAATTTTTGCTAAAAGTGATTTTTTCTTATATTTTAAGATTTCAATTTGTTCCCCAAGTATTCTTTTTGCGATATTATTGTAACATTTTCCTGCTAAAGATTTTTCAGTATAAATTGATGGAACACCATTATTGTTTCCACTTGTTACTATTTCATCATAAAATACAACACCTAGTAATGGAATATTTAATATATCAATTGCATCTTCACTTGACAAACTTTTGTTTGTTTCTTTTTCTTCGGGATTATAGCGATTAATTACAACATTTAAATTATTTATTCCTTCTGAATTTAAAATTCCTATAACTTTATCAGCATCTCTAATCGAAGAAATATCTAAATTAACTATGATAATCGCCTCATTAGCGCTATGAATAGCATTATAAAATCCTCTTTCAATTCCAGCTGGACAATCAATAAAAATAAAATCATAATCTTTTTCTAGTTCTGTAATAATTTTTTCCATATATGAAAAATCGACTTCTTGAACATTTAAGTTTTTACATGCTGGTAAAACACATAAACAATTACATCTCTTATCTTTTATTACAGCTTGTTTTAATTCTACTCTACCCTCAATAACATCTTCAAGATCATAAACCACTCTACTTTCAAGTCCTAAAATTACATCTAAATTTTTAAGCCCTAAATCAGCATCAATTAAACATACTTTATTTCCTTCTCTAGCCAAAGCACTACCAATATTAGCACAAAAGCTTGATTTTCCTACTCCTCCCTTACCTGATGTAACTACAATTATTCTTGACATTTTTTTCTCCTTTCATTTGACTATTATTTAATAAAATAATTTTATTATCTTCATAACATAAGGTACTGCTATCTTTACTATTAATTAATTCTAAATTAGAATCATAAATTTGAATTAAAGAATTTTTAAAAACTGACGCTGATATTTTCCCTTCTTTTGATGTGGAAATCAATTTTCCAGAACTCTTTCCAACAATATAAATATTATTTTTTGCAACAATAGTAGAGTTAATATTTACATCGCCATTAATCAATACACTATTTTCAAAAGATAGATATTGTCCACCTCTAATAGTGCCATTATATATGTCAATTTGACTATTTATTTGAGTAACGCAGTTTATTTTGGTAATATAAATACACTTTTCATTTAAGATGATATCAAATAATAATAGTAATTCATTTGAACTAATCATTCTTTTTCCAAAATCAATTGTACAATTAAGTTTTCTATTAGAGTTGTTTTTTTCTTTAATTTGAATAATTTTGTCTTGCAATGAATTCATAGCCACATCAAAATCAATTAGGTCATTAATGCAAAAAATATTTTCATTATCGACTATTTTTAAACTTATTGGTTCCATATAACCACCTCCACCTTTATATTTTACACATTTGTTAGGTAAAAATTTGTCGAACCAAGAGAGCAAAAAAAAGAAATTACAAAATAACATGTAATTTCTTATAATAAGTTATTTTCTTTGAATGAAAAATACGACTGATCGCCAAGAATTATATGATCAACAATTGGAATTGCAATTAAATGCGAAATTTCCACTAAATCTTTTGTTGCTTTTAGATCTGATTCACTTGGTAAAGGATTACCTGAGGGATGATTATGGACAATAATTAAGCGATTTGCATTATTTTTACAAGCCTCACGAAATATATCTCGGGGATGAATCATACTACTTGATACACTTCCTTTAAATAATAAATATTCGCATATCAAATTATTTCTCGAATCCAAAAATAAGATAATAAAATTTTCTTGTTGTTCACTGCGATATTTATCTTTTAGTAATTCAAAAACACTAGATGCTTTATCGATATGAAATCTTTTAGTTTTAGTTATTAAATTACAGCGCTTTGCAAACTCTAAGCATGCTAATATCGTTATTGATTTTGCATCATTTAATCCTTTTATTTTATTTAATTCTGCAATAGAACAATTCATTAAATTATTTAAAGACTTGAATGAATTAATTACTTCATAAGCAACTTCTATTGCACTATTATTTTTAGTACCATTTCTAATTATAATTGCTAACAATTCAATATTATTTAAAGTACTTATGCCATGTAATAAAGCTTTTTCTCTAGGACGTTCAGAAAATGGAATATCTTCAATTTTCATATCTTAAATGGATAATAACAATTACTTCCACTCCATTCAAAAGTAAATCCACCCGGAAAAACTAATTTCCCCTTTTTCGATTTAAACAATTTCCAAACTGCAATTGTAACAAGTGCTACTGCTAAATAAGTAAGAACTAATGTTAATGATACAGGATCACCTGCAATATAGTTTTTCATTTCTTCTTTTGTTAATTCTCGCATATTTTTTTCTCCTTTCATACTATAATTAGAAGAAAATTAAAAAAAACTAAAAAATGCACAATAAATTGTGCATTTTCTTAATTATTTTCATAATCTAAAAGTCTATCTTTAGCAATATTTAAACGATTTTCATAATCTTGAAGTTTTGTTTTCTCTGCATCTATTTTTGTTTGAGGAGCCTTAGAAATAAATCCTTGATTATTCAACATTCCTTTGCAACGATTAATTTCAGCTTCAAGCTTTGTTATTTCATTTTTTAAATGTGCTATTTCTTCTGCAATATCAACCATGCCACTTAATGGAACAAACATTTCTCCAACACTTAAAATACTTGTTTTTCCTTTTTCAGTTGGTTCAAAAGAATCTGTAATAGTTAAATTATTGGCATAAGTAAATTTAGCAATATATTTTTGATTACTAATAAATGAATTTCGAATATCATCTTTAGAAATCACTAAAACAATATCTATTAATTTGCTTGGAACAATGTTAGCTTCATTTTTTAAAGCACGTACATTTTTTATTACTTCCATGATTCCTTCCATATAAATATCATCTTTATCATTAAATTCCAGATTAATTTCAGGCCATGTTTCTTTACATAATGAAACTTCTTTAGAGCCATGTAATGTTTGATAAATTTCTTCAGAAACAAATGGCATAAATGGATGAATTAATTTAGTTATTGAATTTAATACATAAAATAATACATCTTTTGTTGATTGTGCGATTCTTTCATCATCACTATTTAATCCAATTTTGGCCATTTCAATATACCAAGAGCAAAAATCATCCCATATGAAATTATATAAATATGTTCCTACAATTCCAAATTCATATTTTTCCATATTATCATTAATTGAAGATATGGTTTTATTTAATCTTGATAAAATCCATTTATCAGGCAAAGTTAAAAACTCAAGATTAATATTTTCAAATTTATAATCGTCATCAAGATTCATCATTACAAATCTTGATGCATTCCAAATTTTATTAATGAAATTCCAACTTGATTCTACTTTTTCTTCGCTATATCTTAAATCAAGACCAGGAGCAGAATTTGTAGTTAAAAAATATCTTAATGCATCAACACCATATTTTTCAATTACTTTCATTGGATCGACACCATTTCCAAGTGATTTAGACATTTTTCTACCTTGAGAATCTCTAATTAAACCATGAATCAATACATCAGAAAATGGTTTTTTATTTGTAAATTCAAACCCTTGAAATAACATTCTTGATACCCAGAAGAAAATGATATCATACGCAGTAACCATTACACTTGTTGGATAGTAACGTTCTAAATCTTCAGTATTATTAGGCCATCCTAATGTAGAAAAAGGCCATAACGCACTTGAAAACCATGTATCTAATACATCT
>CAZYEI010000060.1:0-4241 GCA_964646425.1 uncultured Eubacteriales bacterium
TCTACTTTATCTCCAGTACCATCATTAATTACTGCTTTTTCTGTAATTTCAACTTCTACTGTTCCTTCTTTTCCAACAAAGTCATTTTCAGTATTTGCTGCTTCAACATCTTTTACTGTAATAGTTGTTTTACCATATTCAGCATCTTCATTTACAATAAATGTGATTTTTATTATATCTTCATTAGCTGTTATCAAACTTCCTTTAGTTATAAGTAATATGTTGTTTTCATATGTTGGTGTATCCCATCCATTTTCAGCTAATATCCCTCCAGATTTAATTGATAATTTTGTTGTATCATATTCTAATTTTCCTATAAAAGAACCAATCCCTTCACCTATATCAGAAAACTCTCCTAAGGCTATTGTAACTTCAATTGTTTCTCCTCTATTAGCAGTTTTTTTGTTAGCAGTTAATATTGTTGAAAAATTTGTTGTTTCTACTGCATATACTGTTGGTACAGATACACATAACATTAACATTGCAATTATTATAAGTTTCATAACATTCATCATTTTTTTCATTTTTCATATCTCCTATCATTTTATTATTAAATAATTCTTAAATTTTATAAACTAATCTTTCCTACTAGGTATAGTTTTAATTTAGACAAATCACTCAATTTAACATTACCATCTCCATTTATGTCACTAGCTATTTTATATGGTCCATCAACAGATTCTTTGCCTACTAACACTAATTTTAGCATTGACAAATCACTTAATTTAATTTTACCATCTCCATTTATGTCTCCTGGGACAACTAAAGTATAATTTTTGTTATTTGTCATTTTTATTTTACATCCAGTTCCAACAAGTTCTGTTTCTTTTAGCTCATTTCCATCTTTATTTATAATAACATATTCCATTTCTGAATTTAACATTTGTTTTAATGATTTTACTGTTGTCTCTGCACTTATATCAGTTATTATAAGATTATTTTCTGATACATTTACTTTTGATGAAGTAATTATATCTGATACATTAATCTCAAATGAAACTGTTGTTGTATTTTCAACTTTATCTGTTGCAATTAAAACATATTTGCCAGCTTCTGAAATTGTTGTTCCAGATTTATAATTTGGAACATTCACTCCATCTTTAGTTAATACTATTTCTTTTAAATTTTCATCTTGTATAACAGGAGTCACTTGTTTATTATATTTTTTTCCGTTTTCAACTCCAGTGATTATTGGTGCACTTTTATCTATGTTTGTAACACTAGCTGTTGCTGTTCCTTCAAAACCATATTCATCTATATATTCAAATATAAATTCACCATTTTTTGTAAATTTGTATGTATTTTTTCCGTCATTATTTGTAATTGTCGCTGTTCTATTAAACGAAATTGTTGCAGTTATGTCTTGTTTTGTTAATTCTTTATTTGATGGACTATATGTAATAGTTCCCTTTAATTGTGGTGCTATCGCTAAGGTTGTGTTATCTGCATTTCCATCTTGTATTTTTACAATTATAATTTCACCACCAATTTTATCAACATTCACTTGCAGTGATGCTCCTGTACTTGACAACGTGCAATATTCTGATACATCCGTATTTTCTGTTTTTCCCACTATCGATATTTTTACATCTTTTTGACTATAAAATCTACTATTAAGATTTTTAGATGCTATATATATTTGTGGCAAATCAAGCGTAATTATTCCTTTAGAATCATTTGGTATCAATTTTGTTATTTTTTGATTTTCAGCCAATAATAATTGATTTATTTGAACTTTGTCAACAGCTGATACATCTTCTATATGATTATTAGTCATATTTAATTTTATTAATGTTCCTGTTCCTGCAATAGCAGATAATGAGCTAATATCCCTTACTTTATTAACTGAAAAGTCCAATTCATTTAACCTAGAACACACAGCTACTGGTGATATATCTTTTATCTTATTATTACTCAAATTTAATGATATTAAATTTGTAAAGCTTGATATGGTTGAAATGTCTTCGATTTTGTTTTGTGAAACATCTAAAATACTTATTGTATTTTTTAATGGTTCAAAATCCTTTATCTCTGTTAAATTATTATTAGCAATTTTCAATGTATTTAATGTAGAAATTTTTTCAATACCTTTAATATCTGTATTTGAAAAGTTATTTCCAGACAAATTCAAACTTGTTAATGTAAATTTCTTTTTGTTTGTCCAATAATCAATTAAAGTTTTTAAACTATTTATTTGTGTCATACCCGTATTCGATAAATCTAACACTTCAAGTTTTGTCATATTTTTTATAGACGTATTATTATCTCCAATTTTATTATTAGCAACATTCAAATTCACCATTTTCGTACAATATTGTAGCACATCTATCGTTGTAATCGAATTTTCAGATATATTTAAACTTGTCAATTCTGTAAAATTTTCTAAACCCGATAAATCTGTAATTTCTTCAACAGATAAATCTAAAACATTTATATCTCTTATTGCACTGTTTTTAATATTCATTATCATATATGCATTTGATAAATTTTCAATCTTTTCCTGATTTTCATTTTTTAATAATTCATTTTTTATTGCACTACATAAATTTGAATCTTTGAATACTAATGAGTCAAGATATGATGACGACGATCCTAATTCTAAAACAAGCTTGCTCCCTGCTGCTATACTATTTCCAACTAACTCAACTGTTAATAAATCTTCATCTGTAACATTTTTATTTATAATCACATTATAATTCCCTGGTTGTAAATATGGTTCATTTGTATTTAACTTTATATTTTCTTCATCAACAATATTATTACATTTTATTGAAAACACTGAATTTTCTGCATAAATTAAACTGCTATTATTTTTGCTTTTTTGAAAGATTTCAGGTAATATTATATATTGATCAATAGAATCCTTTTTAAATATATTTAATTCTATATTTTGAAAATGTAAATTAATTTCTCTATCTGGGTCAAAATTGCATGAGTCCAGTAAAGATATTTGTGAAATCTTGTTGTATGATAAATTTAATATCTTTATAGGTTTTGTTAATGCTGCTAATGCACTAATATCTGAAATATTATTATCATTTAAATATATTTCAGTTGCCCCTAAGCATTTAAACTCAGTAATCTCTCCATCACTTTCTTCTATATATACCATCTCACTCAAATCTGTAATATTATTACTAGCTAAATTTATATAATTTAAATCTTGTAATTCATAAATTCCTTTTAAAGACAATTTTGTTGTTGTCGAAGAATCTTTCCACTTTCCAACAACATCTATCATATATAATTCTTTAAGACTTGATAATTTTGCAATCTCTTTAAATGATATTGATTCTGTTGTATAACTTATATCTAGAACATTCAACTTATCTAGATACGGTATTTTTTCATTATCCTCTGATTCTTCATCCTTATATGTAGCTACTATTGGATTTAACTCTATTTCTAAATAACGCAATTTTAATGATTCCAAATTTCTTAATGCTTTTATTCCTTCCAAACTTTGAACTCTAGTCCCTGATATATCCAATTTTGTAAGAGCACTATGACAAAATATATCATCTTCTAATCTACTAAAACTTCCATTATTAGCAATATTTATTTCCAATAAACTTGATATTGATTTCAATGGTTCCAAACTACTTATTCCATTTCCTGAAACATCTAATGTTTGTAAATTGGTATAATTTCTCATAAACTCAACGTTAGTTAGTTTTGAAGATGCAAAATTAACATTAATTAAATTAGTTAAATTTGATAATTCTTCAATATCACTAATAGCTGTTTCATTACCACTAATATTTAATGTTCTTAAAGTAGTCAATCCACTAATTGGTGTTACACTTGTAATATTATTTCCTGATAAATTTAGGTTCTCTAGATTTGTAAAATTCTCTAACCCTGTAAGATCTGTAATTTTTGCTGTAGATTTTCCTGTTAATTTTAATTGTTTTATTGAATTAATATCTGTTGTTACTACTTTTATAATTTTTGTATTTCTATCAGAACTATATACATACTCATCTAATTCTTCTACTAATGCATCATATAAATTGACATCATTACATGCAATTTCCGTAGTTTCGGGTTCTTCTGCATATAAAGCAACTGATGAACTAAAAAAAATTGCAAGTATCACAAAAATTATAAAAATTTTTTTACTTTTTGCTTTTGTTTTTCCTTCCATTTTCATGTTTCATCCTCCATAATATTTACTAAATGAATTATATAAAAACACCCTTTTTTTGTCAATATTTTGTAAAATTTTTATCTATTTTTAT
>CAZYEI010000060.1:4341-5626 GCA_964646425.1 uncultured Eubacteriales bacterium
ATTTTTATCTATTTTTATGATACCTTTTTTATCTAAATTAGTCAAAGGAAACTTTTGCTAATTCTTTTATCATTTTATCTGCAAAAACAGCATATCCCTTTGTTGGATTATTAACAAAAACATGTGTAATAGCACCACAAAACTTACCATTCTGTATTATCGGAGATCCACTCATCCCCTGAATTATTCCACCTGTTCTATTTAACAAATCTTCATCAGTAACTTTAACTAGCATACTTTTATTGTCATAATTATTATTTAAATATGTTTTTTCTATTTCAATTTTATATTCTTTAATTTCTCCATCAACATCTGACAAAATTGTAGCTTCCCCTAAACTGATTTCTTGTCTTGTAGCAACATTCATTTTCTTTGAATTTTGTATTTTTAGATTTTCTTTATTTTTTATTATTCCAAAAACTCCATATTGTGTATTGTTATAAATATTACCTATTGTACTATTATTTTTTAAGGTCCCTTGAATTTTTCCTGGTTCTTCACTCAAGCCTTTAACAATAGAAACTATATTCACATCATCTATTTCTCCTGAAGAAGTTTGTATTATATCTCCTGTATCTATATCTGTTATTGCATGTCCTAGTGCTGCAAAAGCTTGTGTCTGTTCATTATAAAAAGTTACTGTTCCAACACCAGCAGCACTATCTCTAACCCACAAACCAATTTTATATATTCCATATCTATCTTTTACAGGTAATATTTCACATTCTTTTTCTACGTCACCACTTTTATACTCAATTTTAATTTTCTCTCCATTACTTGAATTTATAGAATTAACTAATTCATCTGTATTATTTATTTTGTTTTTGTTAATAGCAATTATAGAATCTCCCTCTTTAATATCCAAACCTTCAAACGGCTTAACTGCAATGCCTTCACTATTTTCTATAGCTGATGTCCCAACTACTAAAACCCCTGTTGTATATAATTTTATTCCAACAATTTCTCCAACAGGTATTACTTGTATATCTGAAATTTTAATTTCTTCCCCTTTTACAGCTATAGTTTGTGGTATATAATTAAATGATAAAGTAAACATATATAAGAAAATTAATACAAATAATAAAATTAATTTTTTTATTTTAGTCATTTTTATTCCATCCTTTAAATTTTATTATTAGTATTAAAAATTTTTTTATTCCTATTAAATAAGAAAAGTTGTTTTAGGCAAAAAAAATGATTATATAAAACTATAATCACTTCTTTATGTTGCTCCATCAATTGCAACTGTACCAGATGCTGTTGCAGATATTATATGTATATCTTC
>CAZYEI010000061.1:0-5535 GCA_964646425.1 uncultured Eubacteriales bacterium
AGTTGCAGGATATGTAAGTGAAGGTGCTAAACTTGTGATGAATAATGTAACATTTGAAAATTGTTCAGTTTTCGGTCATCAAAAAGTAGGAGGACTTTTTGGACAATTACTTGGAGAAGTAGAATTAAACAATGTTAATTTTGAAAATACTACAGTAACAGGATATATAGAAACAGCTAAAATTGCAGGTATTATTGGTGATGATGCTAAATTAACTGTAACAGGAAATGACAATTTTAATGGTATTACAGTTATCTCAACAGTGAAAAATCAATATAAAAAATCAAATATCACACTTTCAGATAATTGTGTTTTACCTGGTGATAATAATAATACATATAGTGTTAATCAAGATGGCAGTGACAAACTTTATTATTTAAATGGAACTGCAACAAATGATTGGTATTGGTATTTTGTTGGACTTTATAATACAAATTATAGCGATAAGACAAAAAGACCAGAAGTTACAATTTCTGGAGTAAACGTTGATCGTTTAAGTGGTTATACAGTTTCAGCAAGTGCAAACTTTGAAAATAAAGCACCAGTAAAATAAGCTCATCTAAATAATATTGCGAAAAGACAGTCTATAAATATGATTGTCTTTTTTTTATGATAATATTTTTTACTCTTACTTCATCAATAATTTTATTATGAATATATTAAAAAAGTTCATATTTTAATCTTTTTATTCACTAAGAATGAAAAGATAATCTTCTAAATATTTCGTTGACATAAATATTTTATCAATTGTAGTATGTAAATATAATCTATGCAAAAATTTATATCAATATAATTTTAATGTTATATAGTCATAGATTATTAAATTTAATTTTAGAAGGAAGGAAAAAATTGTTATGAAAAAGAGAATTAAAAAAGCTTTTACATTAGTAGAACTTTTAGTTGTAATTGCTATTCTTGCAGTTTTATCGACAGTTGCAATTGTTGGTTACAATAGTTTTACTGAAAAAGCAGAAATTTCAAGTGATCAACAAACAGTTACGCAAATGAATACAGTTATTGATGCAGTTCTTGCTTCAGGTGATGACCTTAATAGTGGCGAAGATGCTTATGCTGCAATTATGGAAAATGGCTATGATGGCAATTTTAAAACTGCATATGGTGCTTATTCTATTGCGTGGTTAGCTGAAGAAAAAGCAATTGTATTAGTTACAATGGAAGCAGTTGCATTTCCAGAAAAATATGCCGGCTTATCATTAGATAAAGTAAGTCCTCTTTATACAGTTACCCCAACAAATGAAAATGAATTAAAAGATGCATTTAAAGGTAAATGCTCAAATTATGTTAATATTAATATTCCGACTACAGGATTAGAAGTTGCAAGTATTTTAGAACTTAATGAAAATGTTACAGCTGTAATTAATTTGGAAGGAAGTATTAGCAGTGCTTCTCCTTCTGGCGATAGAATGAGAAATTTTGGAAAACTAACAGTTAATGGAAATGGAAATCAAATGATTACATTAGTTAATAATGCTGGGGCTTCATTAGAAGTAAACAATACAATATTAGGATATGAAGGTTCAGGTCTTCAATCTATAATGAATAATGGTGGAAAAGTTGTTCTTAATAATGTTACATTCATAAATGATTCTGTTGATAATGGTGTAACATATGCATATGTAGTTATTAATAATTTTGGCACTACAATCATCAATGATGGAAAATATAGTGGAAATACTCACGGAATATTTGGTGTTAATGGTGGAAAAGTTATTGTTAATGGTGGCGAATATATCTTGGGAGAAAATTCTACAGCACATGTTTTTTATAATGAAGGCGGTTTGATCGAAGTTAATAATGGTACTTTCACTCAAAATAATAGTAATAATTATATGATTTATGCTAAAAATAGTGGTGATTTACCTGCTAAAGAAGTTGTAACTTTAAATGGTGGTACATATACTGGTGGTAAATATAGTTTTAATGAAAAAGCTGTTACTTTAGATGATTTTAAAAAATAAGAATATATTACAGTAATTAGAATAAGATAGATACTTTTGTATTTATCTTATTTTAGATGAAATTTATTTAAATAAGTATTGCACTTTATATTAATAAATGTTAATATATAGACATAAAAGTTTAAGAGTGGGCCTAACATCCCACTCTTTGGTTTTTCATTAAGGTAGAAAGGAGTGGCGTTATGGAAGAACTAGAAATTGTAAATAAGGTTAAACAAATGATTCAACCGTATTTGAAAGAGCATTTTATTTATCTTTATGATGTTGAATTTGAAAAAGTAAATAAAGATTTAATTCTAAGAATTTTAATTGAAAAAGAAGATGGTACAATGGATTTGGATACTTGTGTTAGTGTTTCTGAATATGTTGGTGCTTTACTTGATAAAGAAGATTTGATTAAGGATGAATATAACTTGGAAGTTTGTTCTCCGGGGACTGATCGTCCTTTACTTAATTTAGATGATTATAAGCGTGCTCTAAATAAGGCGGTACAAATTGAACTTAATGAGCAATGTAATGGAATAGATGGTTATATTGGAATACTAATTGATGTATTAGATAGTGAATTAGTAGTTGAATATAAAGTTAAAAATTTAAAGAAAAAGATTAATATTCCATTTAGTAATATAAAAAAAGCCAATACAACAGTTATATTTTAGTAATTAGGAGGAATAATTAGTTATGGCAAGAAAAACAAGTAGTAAACCTACTAATCAAGCAAAAGAAATTATTAAAGCATTTCAAGCATTTGAAGAAGCAAAGGGACTTTCAGTTGAGGTTATTGCTGAGACTTTGCGTGAATCTTTGGTTCAAGCTTATCAAAAATCAATGCAACCAAATAATAAGTCTAATTTGAGTGATGTTATTGCAAGAGCAGATGTAAATGTTCAAACAGGTGTAGTTGCTTTATATAACATTAAAAATGTTGTTGAAGAAGTAATGGATGATGCTCTAGAAATTTCATTGGAAGATGCTAGACTTACAAAACCAAATGCTCAAATTGGTGATGAATTTGAGATTCCAGTTGACATTTCACAATTTGCTAGAACTACTGCAATGCAAGTTAAATTGAATTTAAAACAAAAAATTCGTGAAAAAGAAAAAGAATCAATCTACAATGAATATATTACTAAGAAAGATGAAATTGTTACAGGCATTATTGAAAAGGTAAATGAAAAATCATTGTTAATTAATTTAGGCAGAGTTGTAGCTGTAATGCCACAAATTTATTATATTCCAGGTGAAGAATATAAAGCAGGTGATCATTTGAAAGTTTATATTGTTGATGTAACAAAAGAAAGTAAAAAGTCTCCTGTTGTTGTTTCTCGCTGTGAACCTAATTTCTTAAGAAGATTATTTGAACAAGAAGTTACTGAAGTATATGATGGAACTGTTGAAATTAAATCTATTGCAAGAGAAGCAGGAGATCGTTCAAAAGTTGCTGTTTGGTCAAACAATCCTAATGTTGATGCTACTGGTGCATGTATTGGACCTAAAGGTGGTAGAATTCAAAGCATTTCATCTCAACTATTAGGTGAAAAGATTGATGTTATCCAATACAATGAAATTCCAGAACTTTATGTTGCAGAAGCATTAAAGCCCGCAAATATTTATGGACTTGCAGTAGACAAAGAATTACGTTCTATGATTGCTGTTGTTCCAAATGAAGATTTTTCATTAGCAATTGGTAAAAAGGGGCAAAATGCAAGATTAGCTGTTAAACTAACTGGTTGGAAAATTGATATTAAAACTGTTGATGATGCAATGAAAGCAAATATTAAATATCGTTTATTAAGTGATATTAAACGTGAAGTTGCTGAAGGCAAATATATGGATGAAAAAGCTAAAAAAGTTGTTCTAGATAATTTAGTTGAAAGTGTAATTGTTCCTGAAACACCAATTTCTGATTTAGAATATATGGATGATGAAATTGAAGATAACTTAGAGACATCTTCAAATGTTGAAACTGAAGTAGTTGCACAATTAGAAGATGAGGCATTAAATGTTGAAGAAAAAACTATTATTTCTAAGAAAGATATTTATGAAACATCTAGTACTTATACATCTAAGATTGAAAGTAGTTTAGAAGCACAACAAAATAAGAGTGATTATGCTCCTAAACGTGAATATAAGAAAGATCGTTTTGAAAAGATAAAGGATAAGGAAAAAGAAGAAGATATTGTTGAAGAAAATGTAGTAAATCCTGCTCCTGCTAAAAACTATATGCCGGTATATTCTGAAGAAGAATTAAGGGAATTAGATGAATTAGAAGCAGAAGAAGATAATTTCTATGATGATGATGTCGATTATGATGATTACGATGATTATTACGATAACTAATATTTATTAAGGGAGGAGCAACATGCTAACAAAAAAAGTTCCAATGAGAAAATGTGTAGCAACACAAGAAGTTTTGCCTAAGAAAGAATTGATTCGTGTTGTTAAGAACAATCAAGGAGAAGTATTTATTGATGAAAAAGGTAAACAAAATGGGCGTGGTGCTTACATCAAAAAAAGTCATGAAGCTCTAGAACTTGCAATTAAGAAAAATGCATTAGGTAGAGCTCTTGAAATAAATATTCCTGAATCAATTTATGATGAATTAAAAAATATTATTGATGGAAAATAATTATAGAGCAATACTTTCTTTCCTAGGACTTTTATATAGTGGTAGAAGAATTTCTTTTGGAGATATTCTTCTTAATGAAGTAAAAGGAAAGAAAGTAAAACTTGTTATTTATGCTAGTGATTCAGGGGAAAGCGTAAAGAAAAAATTGTTAGATAAGTGTTTCTTTTACAATGTTGAATGTATTGAATTATTCAATAAAGTTGAATTAGGAACTGCCTTAGGAAAAGGCGAATTGTCAGCGATAGGAATTTACGATTATAAAGCTATTCAAAAAATTAAAGATATATTGAAAAAGGAGGGCACAAGCGATGAAAAATAAACAAAGTAACGCAAATAAAAATAAGAAAAATGATAACGCTCGTACTTCGAATGTTTCAAGAGACAAATTTCATAGTAAAGATAAAAAGGTTAAAGAAAAAATTAATGGTGGAGTCTTTATTTATAGCAAACCACTAACTGTTGGTGAACTTGCTGAAAGTTTGGATATTACTGCTGCGGAAATTATTAAGTATTTCTTTATGAGTGGTAAAATGGTTACTATTAATACAACATTAAATGATGATATGATTGGTGAAATTTGTTTGAATTATGGATATGATTTTAAGAAAGAAGAAATTGTATCTGAAATTGATTTTGATAAAATTGTAATTGATGATGATGAATCAGTGTTAGAAGAAAGACCTGCCGTTGTTACAATTATGGGACATGTTGACCATGGTAAAACCACTTTATTAGATGGGATTCGTAAATCCAAAGTTGCTGCTGGCGAAGTTGGAGGTATTACTCAAAAAATCGGTGCCTATCAAGTTGATGTTTCAGGAAAGAAAATTACTTTCTTAGATACTCCGGGACACGCCGATTTTTCGGCAATGCGTGCTAGAGGTTCTTCGGTTACTGATATTGTTATTATTGTTGTTGCTGCTGATG
>CAZYEI010000062.1:0-3191 GCA_964646425.1 uncultured Eubacteriales bacterium
AATCGTGGAAATGATATTGATAAGCCAAGAAATCTTGCAAAAAGTGTTACAGTATTATAAATGGCTTTGAAATTCAAAGCCATTTATATTTATAGATCTAGATATTTTTTTCTTTCAAAATTATGTACTTCTTCTTTATATTCTTGCCACTCAATTTTTTTAGCTTTTAAATATTTTTTATATAATAAGTCACCAAATGTTTTTTGACAAAATATTGATTTTTCAAAATAATCAATTGCTTCTTTTAATGTTTCTGGCAATTTTTTTATTTCCTTTTTATTTATTTCTTCTTCTGTTAATGAATAAATATTTTCTTTATTTTCTTCAATATAATTTAAATCATTTTCAATTCCTTCTAAGCCAGCTGCAAGTATTCCACTAAGTAATAAATAAGGATTCGCAGCTGAATCTGGATTTCTTACTTCAATTCTTGTTTTACTTCCTTTTGCAGATGGAATTCTAATCATCCCACTTCGATTTGCGCTTCCCCAACATATATAACACGGTGCTTCAAATCCTGGTACTAATCTTTTATATGAGTTAACTACTGGATTAGTAATTAGCGATAATTCTTCAGCATTTTTAATTATTCCTGATATAAATTTATATGCAATATCGCTTAAATTGTTTGGTTCATCCTTACTATAAAAAATATTTTCATCATTATAGTTTGTTAACGAACAATTTACATGCATACCATTTCCAGCAATATTTTTAAATGGTTTAGGCATAAATGTCGCAATAAGTCCATGTTTTGTCGCAATCTGTTTAACGATATATTTAAATGTCTGTAAGTTATCAGCTGCTTTTAAAGCATCAGTAAAATGACAATTGATTTCATTTTGTCCTGGTCCTACTTCATGATGACTTGATTCAACATTAAAATTTAATTTTTCAAGTTCTAAAACAATGTCTTTTCGGCAATTTTCTGTTATATCAAATGGTGCCATATCAAAATAGCTTCCAGTATCCGAATAACTAATTTCATCATTATTTACTTTAAATAAATAAAATTCTGGTTCTAGGCCTACATTAAAGTTTCTATACCCTAGCTGATTCATTTTTTCTAAAGTCTTTTTAAGAATTGTTCTTGGATCAGCTAAAAATTCATTTTTATTATTATCTAGAATATCACAAATAATTCTTGCAGTTTTTCCATAACTATTTTCTTCTAATGGTAAGATTAAAAATGTATCTAAATCTGGTTTTAAAAACATATCAGCTTCTTTAATTCTAACAAAACCTTCAATACTTGAACCATCAAACATTTGTTCATTTTTAAGAACTGTATCTAAACATCTTGATGGGACTTCTACACTTTTAACAGTACCTAACATATCTGTAAATTGTAATTTTAAGTATTTAACATTTTCTTTTTCTACGATTTGTTTAATTTGTTCTTTTGTCATTTTATCACCTGGTATATTATATAATATTGCCTTTCTTTTTATCATTAATTTTTAATATTTGTGCATATATATTATATGATTATAAACTTCTAGATTAAATTTGTCAAGTAAAATATTTTTAAAAGAAAATTTTTTTCTTATTAAATGTTTTTCTTAAAAAATTATTTCTTTTGAAGTATGCAAGGAGGAGATATATATCAAATATTTTGGCACAGATGGAATTAGAGATAAAGCAAGTAATCTGATTAAAAGTGGATTAATTTTTAGGTTAGGATTACGAATGAATTATTTCAATGTTCAAAATATAATTATTGGCTATGATACAAGAAATTCTAGCCAAACATTACTTTTTAATTTAGCATCAGGAATAATGGCATGTGGAATTAATGTTATTGATGGTATGGTGTTACCAACAAGTGCAATTGCTTATTATACATATATTAAAAATATGGTCGGGATTATGATAACCGCAAGTCATAATAGTTTTGAAGATAATGGTATCAAAATTTTTAAGAATGGAAAAAAAATATCTAACAATGATCTTGAAAAATTAGAGTCATTACTTGATGAAGAAATTGATTTTAATAACATTCCTTGCGGACTTTATTTTAAAAGTTTTGAACCGCTTGAATTATATGAAAACTTTTTAACTAATTTAGAATGTAAAAATAATTTTAAACTTGCAATTGATAGCGCAAATGGTTCTCTATCAAAAATTAGTGAAACTGTTTTAAATAAAATAAAAACATCAATTATTTATTACGGGAATAAACCAGATGGATTTAATATAAATACTAGTGGTGTTATGTCAATTGATGGATTAATTAATATTATTAAACATAATAATGTCGATTATGCTTTTGCATATGATGGTGATGGTGATAGAATTATTTTAATTGATAAAAATGGTTATTTATATTCAGGTGGAGAAATTGCATTTATAATTGCAAAATATTTTGAAAAATATAATTTGTTAAAATTAAAAAGAGTTGTATTATCTAAAACTACAAATTTAGGAATCATTCGTGCCTTTAAAAATGAAGGTTTTAAGGTTTATTTAAGTGATATTGGGGATACTAATGTTTCTTTAGTAATGAAGAATGTGTCAGCCGTAATTGGTGCTGAACCATCAGGCCACATTATTTTAAGTGATTATTTACCAACAAGCGATGCATTACTTACAACAATTATATTATTAAATATTTTTAAAGAAGATCCACTAATAAATTATAAAATTAAAAAAGATCCTGAAATTGAAAAAAACTATTTTACTCTTAATCCAGACACAATTCTAAATAATTTTGCAATTTTAGATTTTATCAATCATTATAAAAATGAATATCTTGAAAAAGGAAATATAATTTTAAGAAAAAGTGGTACAGAAAAAGTAATTAGATTATATATAAGTAATCAAGATAAAACATTATTAGATACTTGTTTTAAAGAAATTGATAATCTCATTAATAAATTATTAGAAAGTTAACACTATATTTATATGTCTATATCAACAATTATTTTAGCGGCTGGTAATAATGTACGTTTTAGTTATGATTTTCCTAAATGCCTTTTTCCAATTATTAGACGGCCAATGCTTAGTTATTTACTTGATAATGTATGTAATCTTTTTGATACAAATATTTTAGTGGTTAAATATAAACAAGAAATGTTTGAGGATTTTATTCAAAATAGCGATTATAAAAACTTCATTAATACTGTTGTTCAGTGTTCTAATAGTACAATTTCAGGCATATATAGTGGCTTTTTAGCGTGCCGTGATTCTAG
>CAZYEI010000062.1:3291-5520 GCA_964646425.1 uncultured Eubacteriales bacterium
AAAGTTGAAAATTATTTACGGATGGAAACAAATAAAATTCATATGAAAAATGGTGTATGTTTAGTTAACCCAGAAACTATTACTTTATCAAGTGATGTAAAAATTGGTAAGGGTACTATTATTTATCCAAACACATATATAACTGGAAAAACGATTATAAAAGAAAATAGCATTATTGGGCCTAATTCTGAACTTCATAATGCAATCATTGGAAACAATACAATTATTAAGCATTCATTAGTTTATGATTCTATTATTGGTGATAATTGTGTAATTGGACCATTTGCACATTTAAGAATGAATAATGTCTTAAATAATAATATTAAAATTGGTAATTTTGTGGAATTAAAAGCAACATCAATTGATGATAATACTAAAGCTTCACATTTAAGTTACTGTGGTGATAGTATCATCGGTAAAAATGTGAATATCGGTTGTGGTAGTATTACGGTTAATTATGACGGCAAAAACAAATATCAAACGAAAATTGGTGATAATGTATTTATCGGATGTAATACGAATATGCTTGCGCCTATCGTGATTGAAGATAATGCACTTATTGCGGCTGGATCAACAATTTATGAAAATGTTCCTAAAAATTCTTTATCGATTGCAAGAACATATCAAATTAACAAAGAAGGATATGCGCTTAAATACCCTCATATAAACAATAAACCCCTTAAGAATTAACTTAAGGGATTTGTTGTTTAGTCTCTTTCTATTTTCATAATATCAATTGGTTTTTTTCTTGTTGTATGATTAACTGTTATAAAAGTAATAATGAGTGTTACAACAATTGATAAAACTAAAACTAATAAAATTGTTAATATATCAACTGTTAATATTTCTAATATCACACTACATAATTTTTTAATTTGACTATTGATTATGTTTGTTAAAATAATTGTTCCAATTATGCTAATTCCAAATACAAATAAAGATATTATTAAACTAACATTTATAAATATTTTCTTAATATCTTTTTTTCTTGTTCCTAGTGATAATAATACACCTATTTCTTTTTTCCGATCTTTTACAATAAAATCAATATATGTGCCAAATAATAAAATACTAAAAATTATTAAAACTATTTCTATTTTTAATCCTAGTTTACTTGTTTTTCTTAAATAATTATTTACTCTTGCAGAATGCGTAACGTATTTGCTATATGCCCTATATCTTTCTTCTAAAAAACTTTTTTCCAAATCTGTTAAATCCTCTAATAATTTTAAACTTTTACTATCAAGAGAAGTAAAAAAGCCTCGATAATCATAACTTTCTGTTACTTTTATAATTTCATCATATAAGTTATCGGAAAAGAAATAATTTAGTTCTCGGCTTACTTCTTTTAAAGGATTATAATTAATAATACCAACAACTTTTATTTTCTTTTCAAATAATCTACCAATATTTGAATCATCAACATATAATAATATATCGTCAAGATCTTTAAATATTGTTTCATTAAAGATTTCTTCTAAAACAATATTTTCAATTTCCCATTTATATAATTCTAAACATTCTTCGTATGTTATTTTATTATCATTATATCCTGATTCTTCTAGTATTTTTTCGAATAGTTTTCTTCCAGCTAAAGAATATTGATAATTAATTCTTCTTGTAGTTACTTCAGATATTAAATTGTAATTTTTTATTTGATAAGACATAGATAAAATTTTCCAATTAATAATAATCTCATCATCGGCTAGTTTTTCTTTATTGTATCCTTCTTTGTAGATTACTTCTTCCGGACATACTTTTGAATTTCCAATGTATATTAACGACATTATTTTATTTGTTGAACTTATATTTGTTGAACTTAGCTTCATATCTGGTTCTATTGTAAGAACACCATAGTAATTTTCACAATTGTTTTCTTCAAAATATTTTGAAATGTATCCTGTGTTATAAAACACACAATTTGTAATACTTTCTCTAACCATCAGTTGCATCTCAGAATCTAATGCCCTTATTTCTTTGTCTTCAATTAACATTTCTGTATTATATTGTTTTAATACATCATAGCGTTTTTCATCAAAATTTGTATTTAATACTCCAACTATTTTAAACTTATTATTATTAATAGTTTTTCCTATTAAATCACTATACTTTTTAATTTCAGCTTTTTCATCTTTTGTTTCTATGTTTTTACAATATCCAAAATCTCTAAAAAGAATAAAATGATAATCTGTTATTACTACTTCATTATCGTTTGTTGGAAATCTTCCA
>CAZYEI010000063.1:0-5248 GCA_964646425.1 uncultured Eubacteriales bacterium
AAGCGTTGTTAAATTAGTTTCTAAATAAAGTTAAGTAATGTAAGAAGAGAATTGAATTCTCTTCTTATTTTTTTATTTTTATGATATACTAATTTTGTTACAGGTGAGGAGAGACAATCATGAATATGAATATAAAAAAGCAAACTCGTTTATTAATATGGATTCCGTTAGTTTTATCGCTTATAATTATTGTAAGTGGTGTGCTTGGAATTAATATAGTAGATGGTGTTCCAACATTAGATATATTTTCATTTGTTTTTATGGGTGTTTCCTATATAATGATAGTTGCTTTTACTTTATTGGCAGATATAAAAAGACCTGATACACAATGGAATCCTAAACCATTATATATAATTCAAGGACTAGGACTACTTATATTTCTTTTAGCAGTGGCATCTAAAAATATGGATTTAGCATTTACTGTTTTATTATTATTTGGTGCAGTATATTTCTTGACTTTAATTATTTATTTATGTTTTAGAAAAAAATTAATTTTAAATGAAAAAAAACGTTCCAAAATAGTTAAATTTATTGGCGATTTGCCATATGAATACACGAGCAAAAAAATCTATGCTTTTAGTAAAATAAGTGGCATGCTAATTATTGTTATTGCAATATTGGGAATTATTTTTATGTATTCGAATGGCTATGAATTTTATGACGTATTTCCATTTGCAATTGTAACAATTGTGATATATATTTTATCAAAAATATTTATTGTTCAGCATGAAAAATCAGTGGAAAAAAGAATTACTTTAGATTTTTATTATAAACTTAATGGCTCTGAAACAATTGAATATATCAATAAATTGTTAAAGGAAAAATTGCATAAGGATAAGGAATATGAATTAAAACTTATAAAAGTTGAAATTTTAGAATACTTAGGAGAACATGATAGTGCAAGAAAGTTATATCGCTCATTGGGGAAACCTACTGAATCTTGCGAATTTACATATGAATTTTTAGGGTTAGACTACTTAGATAAAACAGATGAAGAGTCATATATTAAGGCCTTAAAGAGGATTGAAAAGAAAATATCATTATTAAAAAAAGAAAAAGATATTAATAGAGTAACTAGTTTGCTTGAAGAATACAAACTAGAAATTTATATTAGATTTAATAAAAAGATAGATGAAAAAAAATTAGTCTATTTTTCTAATGCACATTATCAATTGACACGGATAAGAAATAATTACATATTAGGCAGATATTATTTTAATCAAAAAGAATATGAAGAAGCAAGGTTAAGACTTGAATATGTTATTAAATATGGTGGGGAATTAAAAAAATTCACTCATGGATCCCAAAAAATAATTGATAAAATAAATCAAAACAGCAAGTAAAAATCAAATTACTTGCTGTTCTTTCTTAAACATTTTTTTATATATTTTATAACACCATTTTTGGAATTAGGATGTTTTGTTATGTCATTAGCAATTGTTTTAAGTAAACTTCGTCCATTAATCATAGCAACACCAACATCGGCTTTTTTTAATAATTCGATATCATTTAAGTCATCTCCGAATGCAATTGTATAATTTTTAGTGATATTTAAATAATTTTTTAAATAAATAAGAGCATTTCCTTTAGAAGAATTTGCACTAAATAATTCATATGAGTGAAGTCCAAGATGTGTGCCCCAATCTCGATGCGCAATATGCTCTTTGTATTTGTTTAAAATAGCTATAAAATTTTGTCTATCTTCTTCATGAATATAGACAGTAGCAATTAAGATTGGAGTATTAATTAATTCTTTAGCAATTCCTTCTTCTATCAGAGTTTCATTATTTATATGAATCATAAAAGAAGGGATTCTATTTCTATTTTGAAAAACAATTTTTTGATGATAACTAAACATTGTGCTATAAATATATTTATCAATTTCTTCGTAAAAGTTTCTGGCGATATCCATCGGAATACTATTAAAAATAGGAAAATTAGGGTTGGAATCCCAATAAATAGAGGCACCATTATCACAAATATAAGGACAATCGATATTAAGGGCATTTTTAAATGATAGCATACCTTGATATGGTCGACCTGTGTTTATAACTAAATAATGTCCTTTCTTTACCAACTTTTTAATATAGCGAATTGTGCTTTTAGAAAGTTCGTGTTTTTTGTTTAATAATGTTCCATCTAAATCACATACAAATAAATATTTATCCATTTATTATCACCTGCATTATTATAACATTATTTAATGAATATGTAATGATAATTTTGTGTTTATTTTTTTATGTGATATAATATAATATAGTAAAAGAAATGAACTGTTTAAGGAGGATGATGAAGTTTGAATAAAAATCAATTAGTCGTTGAAGAACTTCGAAGTATTATCCTTGATAAAACAATTGCAGAATTATTTGCTAAAGATAATGAATTTTCTTTTTTATGTGCAAAATATGCTAAAAAAGTTTGGATAAGTAAAGAAAACAATCGATTTAATAATAGAGTTCAGCATTGTCCTTTAAATGTATTTTATAATTATTTTGATCTACATAAAACATCTCCGATGTTAAATGTAGATGTATTTTTAATGTATAATAAAGTTCGCTATATTAAAAAAAATTATAATGATATTTTTGGCTTTTTAGAAAAAAATTTAAAGGATAGAGGTTATATAATTATAGTTTCTAATTCATATTTTGATAAGAAAAGTATTACATCGTTGACAAGTTTGATGAAAAACTCTTATCAATTGGAAATAATAAAAAGTATAAAGAAATTTAATTATTGCTACATTGTTATTAAGAAAAAAGAAAGAAGGATAATGTATGACTTCTTCTAATAGGATTGAAGAACTTCAAAATTTGATTGATAAAGCTAATTATGTAGTGTTTTTTGGTGGTGCTGGTGTTTCAGTTGAAAGTGGTATACCTGATTTTAGAAGTGTGGATGGACTTTATAATCAAAAATATGAATATAGTCCTGAAACAATTCTAAGTTCGGATTTTTTTTATAGTAATCCTCAAGAATTTTATCGCTTTTATAAAGATAAAATGTTATGTTTAGATGCTTTGCCAAATAATTGTCATAAGTATTTATCAAAATTAGAATTAAGAGGTAAGTTAAAAGCTATAATTACGCAAAATATTGATGGGTTACATCAAAAAGCAGGAAGCATAAATGTATTTGAATTGCATGGAAGTATTCATCACAACACTTGTTTGGTTTGTGGTAAAAAATTTGATGGTAATTATATAAAAAATAGTAAAGGAAGTATTCCTTTATGTGACTATTGTGGTGGAATGATTAAGCCAGATGTTGTTTTATATCAAGAAAGTTTGGATGATACTGTTGTTAATGCCAGCTTATTTCATATTAATAAGGCTGATTTAATTATAATAGGTGGTACCAGTTTAACAGTATATCCTGCTGCGGGATTTTTGCAATATCGTAATTTGAATGCAAAAGTTGTCTTGTTAAATAAGACAGTGCCTAATTTAAAAGTTGAATCTGATTTAGCTATTTATGATGATATAGGCAAAATATGCAGTAAATTAAAATAGAAACCTAGATAAGCAAGGTTTCTATTTTCTTTTCTTTATCATTAAAAGTAATTTTTACATAGCTACCATTTATTAATGTCATACTTGGTGATACATGTCCAAAGTCTAAATCATATAAAACTGGAATATTTAATTCATCAAAAGCTCTATGGAGTGCATCTTCAAAAGTAAGATCAAAGCAATCTTCTCTTAATCTTGGACGGCCTAAAAGTATTCCTTTGCAATTATTAAACCAACCAGCGTGGTTTAATTGCCATATTGAACGAATGAATGATAATAAATTTAGATCACAGCATTCTAAAAACATTATAATACCGTTTTTTTCATATTTTTCATTAAATTTTTTAACATTGTCAAACTTTGTTCCTATTAGAGTGGTTAATACATCAAGACAGCCACCAATTAAGCGTCCTTCAAGATTTATTGATTTATTATTTAATGATTTCCAAATAACTTTTTCCGTTAAGTAATAAGGAGCACGAGGGTTAGTATCAGGATTTTCGATTTGTGGGTCTTCATATAGACTGTATGGATGTTGAATCATATTTGTTCCGGTAATAAAGTTATAGGCATTAATTAATGAGATATCAAGTGGTTCCATTGAAAATGAACCGATATGATTACCATAAATACTGGCAATATCACAAATTGTTGCTAATAAAAAAGATAAATTAGTGTTATCTGAATAACCCATAAAGTATTTAATTTTATTGCTTTCTTTAATAGCCATAAAATCAATATAAGGAAGAATTTCCATCATTAATTCTCCTCCAGCAATTGACATGATAAAATTCACATTGTCATCATACCACAATTCTAAAAATTCTTTCGCTCTTATATCTTTTGGAGCACTTTCAGCTTTAGTTAGATTGAATATATGTTTTGTTTCTTTGATTTTGTATCCAAGTTCTTCAAATCTTTTTTTACCATAGATATATCTAGTGTAATATGGATCTTCTGGGCAACCAAAAGATGGAGCACATACTCCAATTGTATCATTTTTGGTAAGAAATTTAGGGTATCTCATATTCATCACTCATTTCTTTATTATAATAGCATATTTTATTTAGCATAAAAAGTCTAAAGCTAAATGATAATTATAAAGTTTAAAATATTGTAGAATCAAGGTTAAAAAGGAAAATAATAATAAAAGTTAATAAATGTTCATTAAATCGTTAGCATTGGTTAATTTAATCTTGAAAAAATATATTAATCATGGTAAAATCTAAATACATGCCCGAGTGGTGGAATGGTAGACGCGATGGACTCAAAATCCATTATACGTGAGTATGTGCGGGTTCAAGTCCCGCCTCGGGCACCATTTCGATTGAAATAACCCCCGTTTCTTGGACTGAAATATGTTACAATGAAATGGGGGTTTTACTATATGAGATGTTCTACCATTAATAAAGTAGACAATTTAAAATATAAATACATACATCAAATCAATGAATGTATACATTCATCACAAAAATCAAAACACAAGTTATATAATTGTATACAAATAGAAAGGAAAGATAAACATGAAATATACAAAATAAGAATGTCTTAATATTGGTAGAGAAATCTATACTCATGTTATTTCTATTGGTGAAGCCGCTGATAAGTATGATATAGATTGGTATACTGCTAGAAATCATATGAAAATCTATAAAGATATTAATCATCTCCCACCCATGACTGATGGTTCCGAACAACTAAAAGCGTTAAATGAAGCAAAGAAAAACAAATTTGAT
>CAZYEI010000064.1:0-5246 GCA_964646425.1 uncultured Eubacteriales bacterium
TGATATGGGGTATTAGCCTTTTTATAAACTTGTCTACTTTTTGTTGACTAGTTCAGAATGATTCATAACCTTTTAGTCCATATCTTGAAAAACTCTTGTATATTTACCCGTTAATTCAAATGTAGCACCACAATTATTACAAACAAAGATATAATCAACACTACCATAATGTGATATATAATCTCTACCACAAACTGGACATTTATATTCCTTTTCCATTTGGGCTACTTCTTGTTGATAATCCTTATACCAATTTTTTTCAGTTTTCATTGGTCCCACCCCTACATAAAAATTATAACATACTATATTAGTTTTACAACTCAGTAAGAATTAAAATGCATATGATATTTTGTTATCCTAAAACTATTCTAATATGCGAAATATCATTTATTAATTCTTTTTCTAATTTAAAGAATTTATCAGCAGTTATTTCAATTTTTTTGTCATTTATATATACTTCTTTAATTACATATTTTCCATATTCAAGATGTTTTTCGTTTATATATGATATTTTGACAAATTTATCAGCAAGTAAGGTTTCAATCGTTGCATATCCTTTATTATCAAATTGTGATTTTAATAATTTTGGAGCAAAATAGTAATCACCATATTTTGCATTTATACCAAACATATCTTCTACGATTACAAGAATAAGCCAACTAGCAGAACCTGTTAAATAATGATACATTCCTCGACCATTATTATCAAAATATTCAGGGATTCCAGGCAAAACAAATGATTTATCGATATTCATTACTTGCTTATATAATGAATTAATAACTTTGTAGCCTTCCTTAATATGATTATTTTTATATAGACCTGCAGCATACATAACAGCCATATGTGAAAAAACAGCACCATTTTCCTTTGTTCCATATGCAAAGCCAAACATTCTTCCCATATTTAATTTGACTTCATTGAAATTAGAATTTAAACGATACCCTCCAATATCCTTTTGATATAAGTATCTATTAGCAGCAACGATGATTTTCTTTTGTTGACGATAAGTAGGAATTTTACTATACAATTGAAAAACTTGTCCAGTTAACATTAGGTGTTTCTTTTCTATATTATCTAATCTCTCACCATCATTATCATAATAACTATTAAACCAACCTTCATGTTCTTTACTTAACCATTCTTTTTTTCGAACTTGTTTTTTGAAACTTTCACCAAATTTTAATAGTTTTTTTGCCAAATAAGTACATGAATATGAAATAGGATTACTTATTTTATCCTCGACTAAATCAAAATATTTAGCAAGTAGCCTTTGTTTATTAGCTGGTGTTAAATCGCAATTAGTTAAAAGACACTTTATTTCTTTTAGTAAAGAAACTTCTTTTATTCCTCTTTGATCAAGCACTAATAATAATTCTGCAATTTTGATTAAATTATCGCCAATTTGTCCTGTAAATGCAACTGTTTCTCCTTTATTTGGAGCCATATCAAGTGCATCATTCCAATCGGCATTTTCTAACTTCATATTACCATGTTCACCAACATTGTAAAAAGATACTAGATTTTGAATAATTAAATGTTCTAAAATACTACCTTCGTATATATTACCATTTTTTAATTCCACATTACTATTTCCCACAATAGAAGGATTTGTTTTATGAGTATAATGACTGAATTTATCTTTAAAATATACTTGTTTTTTAAGCAAAATATCTAAATTACCAGTTCGATTAATATAAAGATTTGTTGTTAAGAACGGCCAAACACTATGATCTGACCAAACTCTTGTAATTGCATTTCTATCGCTTTTAAATTCGCCAGTTTTAGAGCCAATAATTGTGGCATTTGATCCATCAATTCTAACGCCAGCAAAATTATTATATAACATTTCCTCAACTTTATTTGGCTCCATCATTAATAGTGCCAAACAATCTTGCCATAAATCTCTCCAGCCCTTTCCACCTTTACCATAATCATGTGCAGGTAAAAATGAACAACCATATATAGATCTTAATTTTGGCTGCATAACAACATATTTAAACCAATCATCAAATGTTTTATCGCCAGTATAAATTGCTAAATTAGCAAATTTATTTTTCCAATAATTTTTTGTTTTTGCTAAATAAGAATCAAAAGATTCATTATTAAAATATTTTAATAAATATTTTTGCAATTCTTCCTGAGTTTTAGATATTGAAATCATGAATTCAATAGTAAATGTTTCTTTTGGTTGTAATTCAAAAGATTCAAATTCAATCCCACCAAAAGCTTCTTCACCAGACACAATATCGCCAACTTGATAATTATTATCAATATCTTCAAATAAAGCTTGTGGATTAATTAAAGTATTTCCTTCACCGACAAATGAATTTAACAATGGCCAATATTTTTTAGGATTAACTTTGCTACTTTTTGCATGTACAGCATATAAACAATCTCCAGTTTTGTGTCCAGTTTCATCAAATAGCATAGTAGGTTCATTAACAATACCATTTTTTTCGATACAACATTTATTTAAAAGAGAAGTTACATGTCTATGATCACGTAAAGATTCTGCACTTCTGCAATACATTGGAATTCCTACAATTGACCTAATATTTACCTTTTTATCACTATTATTTGTAATTTTTACTTTTGTTAATTCAACAAAATCAGGATCTGATGGTACAAAGCTTGTTGTATCAAATGTTAAAAATTGATTTTCACGAATGCAATTAAAATAAATAAAGCCAGTTTTTATACATACCTTGTCTTTATGTAATAATTGATATGGACTTAAACCATTTAAATATAACGGTTTATTATTTACAAGAAAATAAATATTTCTCGTAAACATTGAATTTTGTAAATCAATTTGTGATTGTGGTAAAAGTGCAAAATGTGATTGATCAATTTTGCAGTCACCTGCCATATTAGGAGTAATTGAAGATTTCATTCCGCATTCATTTACTAAAGGATAATATATGTACCCATAATTTTCAGCATTATCAAGTACAAATTCAGAATCAATTCCAAAACTAATTTTTTCTTTTTTCATAGTTTTGCCTCCAATAACTTATTTAAATTGTTTAATTTCTTCTGCTTGATATACACGAACATAATCAACATACATTGAAATATCATATTTATCAAAAATTGTATCATCAATACCAGCAGCGCCACCCCAAGCTCCACCAATAGCTAAATTTAAAATAATATAAAATTCAGAATCACTAAAAGGCCACATATCTTTAGTAGGACATTCAAATTGTTTTCCTGGAAAATATTCATAATAAATATTATCATCTACATAAAATCTTAAACCATCAGGAAGCCACTCAACACCATAAATATGATAATCATCATACATTGTATCGACAGTAGTATACATTCCTCTACCACCTTGATCCATATTTCCATTTCTATCTTTTGAATGTGCAGTACCAAAAGCAAGATTTGGTCTATAACCTACTGCTTCAACAATATCGATTTCACCACCGGCAGGCCAATTACCATTAGAAGATAACATCCAAAAAGCAGGCCAAGTTCCTCTACCTTGTGGCATTTTAATTCTTGCCTCAAATTTACCATATTTAAATGACTTTTTACCTCTTGTAATAATACGAGCAGAAGTATATTTGCTTCCAGCATAATTTTCTTTAATTGCAGTAATTCTTAATTCTCCATCAGCTACTTGAATATTATCTGCTCTGTCTGTATAATATTGAGCTTCACCATTTCCCCAGCCCCAATTACCTGTTCCTTTTTCGTATGTCCAAATAGTTTGATCAACGCCACCGATATAATCAAATTCTTCTGACCAAACTAAATTATAATTCAAATCATTTATATCATAACGATATCCAGTAGCAGGACATGTAGGTCTATCAGAATCAGCATATGGATTTCCTACTGTTATTTTACAACTTTTTAAATCCATATTACCATCACTATCTTCGACATAATATGTAATAGTATATTCTCCAGCAGCATTTAAATAAATTTTTTCTACTTCTCCACCGTTAATATTATCTTCGATTGTTATAATAATTTTAGAAGTAATATCACCATCTTCGTTATCCCAAGCATTTACAAATGTCAAAGGATCATAATAACCACCATTTTGAAGTTCAAGTTCTTCATCAGATACATTATCAATACTAGGATTTGTATTCGTTGACGGCTTTTCATCAACACTTGATGAAGTAGTATTTGCTTTATGAGATGTATTGTTACTATTGCAAGAGGTTGTACCACCACTAATCATCGTAGTTAATAAAATTGCAATTAATGATAAAATTCTACTTTTTTTCATATTATACCTCCAATAATTAATAGAAATCGATTTTTTACACTCTAATTATACAAAAAAAAACACTATTTTACAATAGTATTTATAAATTTCGGGGCAAATATATAATCAACCAAAAAGGAAAAAGGAAATTTTTAATTTCCTTTTTCCAATATAATATTTATTATTTATTATAGATAACAATATTTGATATCACTAATTCTAGTGTTCCAGTTATGTTACTATTGTCACTTGCAGTGCCAAGTTGTATACTAATTGTTGTTGCAGAATTTGTATCATAACTTACTTTTAAAGTTTCTCCATTAGTAACATTATATTGTTTACCTTGAATAGTAATAACGTCTGAGTCATTATCCATTCCATCAATAACTAAATCAAATTCAACTGTTACTGTGCCAGATAAATTTGGGAGTTTATAGAAAAATTGATCATGCCACCATTGAGTAGAATAAGAATCAGATGCTTTAGGAGAAGTTGATTTATATGTAAATGAATTCGTTGCTTCATTATATGTAGCAATTGTATCATCTCCAAGATTTTCTTGACATCTCCAATTCCACCATGCAAATGTACCAACAGATAAAGCAGCCTCACCACTATAATTAAATGCACTATCATGTACAAATAAATTTTCAACTTCTTTTTGTATTAAATCAATATTTGCTTTTGCATTTGCTAGCGCAGTAGCTACAGCGTCTTTGTCTAAAGCATTATTAATATTAGTTGTTCCTAAAGTAATTTGTTCTTGAATCAACAGCCAATTTTCATTAGAGTAATTTTCACTATTCGCATAGGCATTTAATTCACTAATAGCAGCTGTCTTTATGTCATCTAATGTTTTTTCAACAATGCCATCAACTTGTGTTGCTGTTCCATTTGCTACTTTATTAACATATAATTCAAAAATACTATCGCCAATAGTAATTTTTAAATAAACTGTGAATGTATTAGATTGAAGACTTCCTACATTTGTATTGAAATTATTGGCATGAACATG
>CAZYEI010000065.1:0-5091 GCA_964646425.1 uncultured Eubacteriales bacterium
TACCAAAACAAATTAAATAAATCAAGTATAACTTAAATTATTGTTATTAATGTCTCTCTTTTAATTATTATCTTTGAACTCTTCCACTAGCATCTCCGTTTACTAATTTTTCGACTTCTGCCACTGAAACTCTATTATAATCCCCCTCAATTGAATGTTTTAATGCTGAAGCCGCCACTGCAAATTCAATTGATTCTTGCATAGTTTTGTTCATTAATAATGAATAAATAAGACCAGCACCAAAGCTATCTCCGCCACCGACTCTATCTACTATATGCAAATGATAAGACTTAGAAAAATAAAATTCCTTTCCATCATAAAGCATTCCTGCCCAATCATTATCACTAGCTGATATTGAACTACGTAAAGTTATTGCCACTTTTGAAAAATTAAACTTTTTTACAAGTTCTTTTGCAACAAATTTATATCCTTCATAGTTTAGTTTTCCACCATAAATATCATTATCATTAGTTTCAATTCCAAAAACATCTTTTGCATCTTCTTCATTTGCAATACAAACATCAACATATTTACACAATTTTGACATTGTAATATTAGCTTGTTCTTTAGTCCAAAGTTTACTTCGATAGTTTAAATCGCATGATATTGTTATGTTTCTTTTTTTGGCGGCCTCACAAGCCATTATGCAAATATTTGTAACACTCTCGCTAAGTGCTGGTGTTATTCCTGTAAAGTGAAACCAATCAGCATCAGCAAATATTGCATCCCAATCAAAATCTTCACAATTGGCTTCTGCAATCGATGAATGTGCTCTATCATAAATACAAGCACTACCTCTTTGACTTGCTCCTTTTTCTAAATAATAAATTCCCACACGACTTCCACCTCTAATAATTTTAGAAGTATCAACACCTAATCCCCTTAAAGAATTAATCGCAGCCTGACCGATTGCATGATCAGGAAGTTTAGTTACATAAGTACTTTCAATCCCATAATTAGCTAATGATACGGCTACATTTGCTTCGCCCCCACCAAATGTAGCATTCATTTGATCATTTTGAAAGAACCGATTATACCCATTAGGAGTAAGTCTTAACATTATTTCTCCAAATGTAACTACTTTTTTCATTTACTTATAGCCTCCTCTACCAAGAAACTGCCTCCAACAGCTGCAACTTTATCCCATGCTAGATATTCATCTAAATTTGCTCTATTTATACCACCAGTTGGAATAAATTTAATTTGAGGAAACGGAGCAGCCAAAGCTTTCATTGCTTTTATTCCCCCATAAATATTGGCAGGAAAAAATTTAACAATCGTAATTCCTAAATTAAGTGCTTGCATTATTTCAGTAGGAGTAACACAACCAGGATAATAAGGAATATTTTTTTCACGGCATTCATTAGCGATATCGATAGATAATCCGGGCGATACTATAAATTTTGCTCCAGCATCTATTGCTTGTTTACATTGTTCAATATTTATTACCGTTCCTGCTCCTATATTCATATTAGGGAACTTTTTAATTGCTAATTCCAGAGCATCTTTAGCACATGCTGTACGAAAAGTTATTTCAGCACAATTAATTTTATTTTTTAAAAGAACATTTAAAATTTTTTCTGTCTCGTTTATTTCTTTAATAACAACAACCGGAATAAGTCTATCCATATTTATACCCCCGAATATGCCGAAAAGCCACCATCTATCGGCAAAATAATACCTGTAATAAATCCCGCAGCCTTTTCGTTAATTAAAAATAATAAGCCACCTTCTAATTCTTCACATAGACCAAGTCTTCCCATTGGAGTGGCATTTAGAATTTTTTTAGTTCTATCAGTTGGAGTCCCATCATCATTCCATAATAATGTGGCATTTTGTTTAGTTGAAAAAAAGCCAGGTGCTATTGCATTTACTCTAATACCTACTTTTGAAAAATGCACAGCTAGCCACTTTGTAAAATTAGATACTGCTGCTTTTGCTCCTGAATATGCTGGTATTTTTGTTAATGGATTAAAAGCATTCATTGAAGAAATATTAATAATATTGCAACCTTTTCTTCCAATCATTTGTCGGGCAAAAACTTGTGTAGGAATTAATGTTCCTAAGAAATTAAGATTAAATACAAATTCAACACCATTTTCATCTAAATCAAAAAAACTTTTGGTATCCTTATCAATATCACCAACTTCAAAGAATTCTTTATCAGTTGTTGCCTTATGATTATTCCCTCCTGCACCATTAATCAAAATATCACATGGACCAAAATCACTTAATATCTTATTAGCCACTTTTTCACACACTTTTTTATTTAAAACATCACAATAATAAGCTTTAGCAGTGCCGCCTTCTGTAATAATTTCAGTAGTATTTTTTTCTATTGCTTCTTCATTTATATCCAATAAAGCTACTTTTGCACCAGCACGTGCTAATACTTTTGCAAAATAACTACACAATACTCCACCAGCACCAGTTACCACTGCAACCTTACCTGCTAAATTTGTGTTTAAGACATTATTTTTCATTATTATTCTCCTTTTCAATTGCTTCAAATAAACCTGATAAGTACATTGCCCCCAAAGCACGATCATAAAGACCATAACCTGGTTTTCCATTTTCGCCAAATATATTTCTTCCATGATCTGGACGAACATACCCATTAAAGCCAGCATTCACCAATCGTTTAACAATTTCATATATGTCCAAATCACCAGCAGATGTCAAATGTCCAGTCTCAATAAAATCTTGATTATTACAATATTTCAATTGACGAATATGAGCAAAATAAATTCTGCTTGCATATTTTTCTGCCATTTTAGGTAAATCATTAAATCTTCCAGCACCTAAACTTCCAGTACAAAAAGTAATCCCATTGTGCTTATTGCGTACAGCATTAAATAATTTATCATAACTATCTTCACATGTAATTATTCGAGGTAAGCCAAACATATCCCAAGGTGGATCATCAGGATGAATAGCCATATTAATATTAGCTTCATCGCAAGCCCCCATAATACCATTTAAAAAATATATCAGATTGTCAAATAATTGTGAATGTGAAATATTTCTATATTCTTCTATTAATGAATTTAATTCATCTTTATTATAACTTTCATCCCAGCCAGGCAAATGAAGATTATGTGGATCCAATCGCAACAATTCTTCATGATTATAAGAAAGTGAATTACTACCATCATCTAACTTTGTTTTTAAATTAGTTCTAAGCCAATCAAAAACAGGCATAAAATTATAGCAAATACACTTAACACCATATTTACCTAAATTTCTAATAGTTTGAGCGTAATTTTCTATCAGAACATCTCTAGATGGTTTTCCTAATTTTATATCTTCATGAACAGGAATAGATTCAATAACTTCCATTTCTAAATTTGAATTGCTACATAATTCTTTTAATTCTCTAATCTTTTCTTCTTCCCAAACTTCTCCAACTGGAATATCATAAATAGCAGTTACTACTCCGGATACATTAGGTATTTGTTTTATATATTGTAATGGTATAGAATCATTTTTACCATACCATCTAAAAGTCATTTTCATAAAAGAATCTCCCTTATATTTTCATAACATATTTTTTTAATTATTTTCTTAGCCGTATTAAAATCACATTCACCATTTTCAACAAATGTTCCTAAAAAGTCAGCTAATATACGTCTAAAAAAATCAAATCTAACATAAGAAGAAAAACTACGACTATCAGTTAACATCCCATATGATGTACCTAAAGTAGAATATTCTGCAATTACTTCTAAATTCTTTTTAATTCCTTTTAAAGTATCATTAAACCACCAAGCTGCTCCCATCTTTATATTTTTAAAAGCACCTGTTACGGCACATAATTCTTCTAAATTTGTTGTGTTTAAAGAATAAAGTATAGTTATCGGACGCTCATCTTCATTAATTTGATTGAAATATAAAATTAAATCTTTAAGATTAGGTTGCTGCCCTATTAAATCAAATCCAGAATCAACACCACAAAGTTTAAACATTTCTTCATTAGTATTACGAATAACAGAAAAATGTAACTGCATAATCATTTTTCTTTTTTTATATTCTTTTGTCAACCACACTAAAATAAAACCAAATAAAGAGTCTTTTTCTTCTTTAGATAAGTTAAAACGATTTAGAAATAATTCGCGAGCTTCTTCTTTATTAGCGTATTTTTTAGGTAATTTTTCAAACCCATGATCAGATATTTTGCATCCTTTAGCAACAAAATAATCTAAACGATTTTCTAAAGCTAATAATAAATCATCAAGAACTACTATTTTAATTCCTGTCGCTGTAGATAATTTTGTTAAATAATCATCTTCCAGTAAAAATAATTTATCAGGTCTAAATGTTGGACGTAATTTTACTCCATTATAATCGCCATGTAGACTTAATCTATCTAAAGGATCATCAGTTGTAGCAATATATTCAACTTTAAATTTACTCAATAATTTCGCTACTGAAATATTTTTTATTTTTTCATTCGCTAATTTGTATATTTCTTCTGCAGTTTCACTATTTAATGTCTTATTTATTCCAAAGATACTCTTTAATTCCATATGAGTCCAATAATATAATGGATTGCCAATAAGATTTGGCATAATTTCAGCATATTTAATAAATTTATCATGAAAACTTGCATTACCAGTAATAAAATATTCATCTATTCCACACATTCTCATAACACGCCATTTATAATGATCTTCAGCTAGCCAAAGTTCTCCAATATCTGAAAATTTAATATCTTCAGCAATACTTACTGGATTTAGATGACAATGATAATCAATAATAGGCATATTTTTAACTTCATTATATAAGCTAATAGCTGCTTTACTAGATAGCAAGACTTTATTATCATAAAATTTTTTCATCTAGAACTACCTCCAAAATCTATTTCCAAGGAATCGATTTCTTATTCTTTTTAATATTATAACATTATTTATATTTAAAAAAAATAAAAATGTACAATTAAACATTTTCTTATTAAGAAACTTATATCTTAAAATCAAGTAGATAGTGAAAGTAAGTACTTTCTCGCTCCCTCTCACCACCATACGTACAATCTTCCGTATAAGGCGGTTTAAATAAACATTCTACACTATCCGTTTTGATAGTATTCTAAGA
>CAZYEI010000066.1:0-4933 GCA_964646425.1 uncultured Eubacteriales bacterium
CAAGATTTAATCCATTAATGCCTTCTAATATTTTTATTAATCTTTCATTTC
Source organism: uncultured Eubacteriales bacterium (assembly GCA_964646425.1). Taxonomy (GTDB): domain Bacteria; phylum Bacillota_I; class Bacilli_A; order RFN20; family JAISJY01; genus CAZYEI01. The sequence goes on from CAZYEI010000066.1 coordinate 52, forward strand.
TTTTGGTAACAGTTGCACCTAATTTATTACTATTTACATCTATATCTTCAAATAACCCAGAAAAATCATCTTCACTTTCTGCACCCTGTGCCGAATTTTCAATGTTTTTAAATATATTTTCTAATATTTCGTTTAAATCTTCTTTATGATTTTTTGCATCCTTACATACATTGCAAAATAGTTCTGATGGTAATATGAAAAATCCTTTTTCTTTTACTAAATCTTCTCTTACTGTTTCAGCTTCATTATCAGATAATTTTGCATAGTCAAATTCTTTATCTCCAGCTTTTCTTTCGCCTTCATTTATATAATTTGTTATATTTTCTGAAATGTATCTATAAAACATTATTCCTAATATGTATTGTTTAAAATCCCAACCATCAACAGCTCCTCTTAAATCATCTGCTATTGACCATATTGCTTTATGTACTTCTTCTCTTTCCTTCATATTTTTATTGTTCATTACTTACCTCCAATTTTATACAAATAATATATCATAAAGTCTCTTGTTTAACAACAAATTTCAGGTTTTTTTATGAATTTGCAAAGTGTAAAAGTTACATTTTAGCAATATTTTCCATTATTTCAAAACTAAAAGTGAAAATAAAGTTTAGCATTATAGTAGTAATAGCGCAGACTATATTAAGCCTAAATAAAGTCTAAACTTATTAAAACAAAAAATGTAAAAATTACAACATATATATTTGCTAATTTTTACATTTTTAAATATTAGATACTTAGTAAGCTATATCCAACTATATCACATATCCGTAAATTCTAGTTTACTTCACACTTTCTATTCCAAACTCAAACAATTTAATTCCCGCTGAAGTGATAGTATAATCATTTGCATTATAATATACACTTATATTTCCTTTTGCACCACGAATTCTTGAGTTAATATCTTTAACTAAATTTTGAGTCTTTAATCTATTAAAGCTATTTTGATTAATTATATCATTCATCGTTAACTCTCTCTTGTCATATATATTACGCATTTCAGATAAATCCCTTATAAAAATATTATCAACTATAATTGATAATTCTTGAAAATCATCCCATGTTATTTTTTTATGAATGTAATTATAAAATAAATTTGCTAATATTTTACTTTTACTTGCGTCTATAAATCTATCAATTATAATTAATGTATTTTCTAGTTCTTCATATAATGTTTTATCTTTAGATTTCAATTTTTCCTTATATGCCTCATAGACTTCATCATTTAATCCATTTGTATTTAACTGATTTATAAATATTAATGTCTTTTTTAGCATGTGCTTTTCTCTAATTGCAAAACCTGTTTTGACTATACTGACAGCCGTCTTTACTATTGGTATTTCTTTTAAAACAGATTCCTCCAACAAATTATCCAAACCGATTTCAGCAAAATCAATAATTGATTCTAAATTATAATTAATAATTGATTCTGCAGTAATTTCAACAATACTATTTTCTAAACTTTCTTCCATTTATTTATTTCCCTCCATCTATAATACTCGCTTATTTTACCAATTCAATTATAAAATACTAAAAAATATTTACCGCTATCTTCAACAGTTCTCCTTTTAATTATTAAAAATCAGCATAATGCTGTTTTTCATATTCTGCATGTTCATGATAATTATTCGCTAACTCTCTAAGAGCATTCGCAAATCTAAAATACTCTGATTGGCACAATTCCGCTCTTTTTTTCCATTTTTTCTCTTGTTCAAGCCACACTGTTCCTTCCTTGTCCAAATTAACAACGCCTAGAGAGTTAAAGGCTTGAATTGAATATCCGTTTCTAGCTTCTTCATTTTCTTCTTTATTTAAAATTTCTGCTACATTTCTATCAATCCAAAAACCATCTATATCTTCTTTGGCATAATAAAAAACATGTCCTATTGATGTTAACGCAACATCTAGCCTATCATTTTCTTTTGCAATCTTTATCGCACTATTGAACCATTCAAACAATTTGTTTTTATTCATATTTCCATCTTTATCATATCCTGGTACTAATCTCCAAATATTCAATAATCTATGTGCGTTAATAGCTAATTTCTCATTATCGTTTTGTTTATTTTTATTGTCATTATGTGCTTTATAAGCTAAACATAATAAATCATTAAATATTTGTGGTTCTTCGCTCAGCTTTCTTTCTACTGTTATTGGTCTATAATCATCATTCTCGCTTAAAATAGGTAAATATGACCACTCTATATCAAACAGTTCATCTTCATCGCAATCACGATTTTGCAAGTCCTTAATTATCATTTTTATATCGTATATATCAATATAATTTATATCTTCCTGTTTTTGCAAACATTTCTTCAATACTATAATCGATAATTCTCTAGAAAACGGCTTTTTCTCAAATAAGGCCATACTAATTAATTCAATTGCCTTTACTGGTCTATTAACTTCAAGCAATTTTTTTATCGCGTAATCGTAACTACTATTATCTCTAACAACCCTAACATCAACATTTTCCCAGTATTTTATTTCATCTTTACCAAGCCATTTTGTTGCTAAATTCCATGTTTTTTGTGTTTCAGGTAATTGCATTAAAAATCTTACCTTTCCTTCAATCGATAAACTAACTATATCTAATTTATCAATCCATGAACTTTTGCAATCTATGTTTTTTCCTCTTACATATCCCTGTGCGATTTCACTTTGTTCATTATTTAATAGGCTTATTATATTTTTTTCTGCTTTTTTATCTAATTCTATATTGGCTAACGCAAATCCAACTCCTAATGGGTCTTCAACAGTATACGAAAATTTTATCACTTCCTCAATACCATCTCTTAATAATACTTTAACGCCCTCTATTTGAGCATTTAATATTCTTTTTTCCGTTTCTTCATGTGTTTCTCGTTCATTATCATAAAGCTCCCAATATTCTTTATTAAACATTCTTTTCAAATATATCTTATAAGATGTAGGTTTAACTTTTTCAGATATTTCTTCAAGTTTATTAACTGCTTCTGGTGGCAATGCCCAATCCATTTTTGAAAACTTTTTATGTTTTACTATGATTTTTTCTATTTCATTCCAGATGATATATTTTTCTTCATCCTTCATGCCAATTACATCAGCAGATGTAACCTTGTCACATATTTCATTAAATACTTCTTTCGACACATCTTCCATTATATTAATTAAATCTCTAATTTTACTTATGTTATTTTGGGAATATTCAATTGCTAACTTTACATATTCGTTATATTCATTATACACTTCTTCGGTTGTTACATTCTCCTCTTTCACCAATTTATTCCATTTGGGTTTGCATATAGGGAAACTAGTTTTTTCAACATTCGGCATAAGTTTCATTAGTAATTCCCACCCAGTTTCTGGATGTTCATTCAAAGCCATAATAACAGTTGACTTTCTTAATGTAAAATTTGCTTCAGTTTGTGGATACCACGGAAGAATAATTCTAGCCATTTCATCGACAACCTTTTTATCATATTCTTCTAACTTACAGTATATCTCAAACACATTCATTATATTATTAGAATCCCATACTAGTATTTGAAGACTCCAATATAAACCAGCAGTATAATTTGAAATAGTAATTCCAACTTCTTTCTCATCAAACAATTTTTTTATATTATTTTTATCTTTTATTAAATTATTTATTTGACTTAAATACTCTTTTCCGTCAATCTCAGCTAATATCATAAGCAAATCGTCTAAAGTCGCATACAACTTCCAACTTGCACTTTTCAAAACCTCTCTAACTATACTCCAAAAAGATTTTTTTAATTCTTGCTCACAATTAGAAAATTTATATAATATAGACTTGATATATGAAAATGTTTCTAATGATGATTTTTTTATCGTTTTTGAATATAACATCTTCTTACCAAGTATTGAACTCATCATTCTTTTATCCGGTTCTAAATCGAATCTTGGATCTTCTTCTTTTACTATTTCCACTGTTGCCTTTCTAAAATTCTCAATATCATTATCAAAATAATCATCACAATATCTTTCAATCAATTCTTCTTTCTTTTCTATTTTCCAGCAATTATTCTTATAAGAAACATATTCAGATTTTTGTGATAATAATCTTTTTATTGTTTTGATCCAAATATTATAATCTTTTCCGATTACTCTGCTAATAATTTCTTTTTCAAATTCATTTTTATCATTCCAAGTTCCAAATAGAGCACATATTTTTAGTATATCATTAAATTCATCATCAATTTGCGTTGTAGTATATGTAAATAGCTTATTATTTCCAATATTCTTAATTTCTTTATCTTGCTCGTAAATTCGCCTTCTATCATATTCATTAAGTAAATACTTTTTACTACCTTTGCGAATATACGCTGTCGAAGCATATACTTTTAATTTAATATTATTTTTTTCTTCTTCTCTTGTTACCATTTCTTTAGGGTAATCTTTTATTATAGAATAAATTCTTTCTGTATTATCCTTACAAATTAAAATATATCCATATAAAACCCCTTTAAATTCATATTCCCCCGTTTCAACATGAGGCCTTGGCTGAATACACTCACACAAATCTTGAAAATAGTGATCATCTTCCATACGATTATTTAAAATACCTTTCCTATATTTGGTTTTATCTTCTATACCAATTACTATAAATTTATCTTTTCCATAACTATCTGAACTATTTAAAAATGAACATACATCTTTTATAAATTCAGCTTTATGAGCATTATCATAAGGAAATAATTTATAATCTAGCCACGAACTCTCCGAAGGTAGATTCGTTAATATATTTAATAATTCTTTTTCTTGTTTCTCATCCATGATATCCTCCTCAAAACAATATAATATTTTTTAATATTTAAAAAATAAATAAAATTGTACTTAGCCAATTTAGTGCAGCACCAATCACAAAGCTTAATAACCA
>CAZYEI010000067.1:0-2153 GCA_964646425.1 uncultured Eubacteriales bacterium
CTTGAAATTTTTTCTTCATATTTTCTTTAACCATTTCAGGATTTTCTCTTATTAGTTTTATATCTATCATATAATTCTCTCCTTTTATTTCCAAATTAATGAAGCCATTATACTATAAAAATCATGAAATATCAATAAAATTTACACATTTTGTTAATAATAAATTTGAATAGAGGTGAAAGGTTATGAGATTTTTTTGGGAAATTTTACAATTTATAATATATACAGGACTAATAGTTATAATATCAAAATATATATTAGTAAAAACATTAAGGAATTTAGCAGAAAATTTAAATTTAAAATCTAAAACAGTAGGAAATATTGCAGGGATTGCAACATCTGTGCCAGAATTGCTTACAATAGGTGCATCAAGTTATAGTGGACTTGTAAATGCAAGTATTTATAATGTTTTAAGTTCGAATGTTATAAATTTAGTGCAATATTATTCGGCAATAGTTTTAAATAAAAATCAAAAGTGCTTAAAAAATAAGGCTATAAAAATAGATTTATTTTTAGTTGGAATAACAATTTGTTTACCAATATTTTTTATATTAATCAAAAGTGAGCTTCAAATAGTAATGGTTCCTATACTATTTTTACTATATTGGGGATTTAGTAAAATAAACGATAATGCACATAATTTATATTTAAAAGAGGAAGATAAAGAAATTGAAGAAATACAAGAACAGGAGGATAGGTGGGAGATAGGAAATAAGAAAAAAATTGCTAAAAATGTTATGATATTAATAATTACAGGAATTTTATTATTTTTTGTTGGAAATTTATTAGGAGACACTTTAGAAAATCTTTGTTTAAGATTTGGAGTTCCTCAAGTAGTGCTTGGAATAATTTTAGGATTTGTAACAAGTATTCCGGAATTAATTACTTTTTTTGAATCACAAAAACATCATTCGAAATCTCAAAATGACATGCTTGGAGTTGTTGAAGCAACTAATAATTTGCTTACATCTAATATGATGAATTTATTTGTAATTCAATCTGTTGGCATAATTATTTTTGAAATCTTTCATGGATAAAGAAGGAAAAGCTTGCATATAATAGTAGCAAATATATATAAAGGAGAGAGCTATGCAAGAAGATTATTTTATGGAAAAGATGATAAAAGGAAAAACAGATAAAGAAAAAGAAGTAGAGCTTATGCAAACAATTATTGAAACAAAAGAAATGTTAAAATTAGCAATTAGTAATTTTGAGTTTGCAGAAGATGATTTGATTGATTATTATACTTATCAAATAAAGGCTAATCAGGCTAAATTAGATTACTTAATAAAAATAGCTAAACGTAAAGGAATAGTTCTTGATAGAATTAATGAGTTGAAAACAAGATATAAAGCTGGATAAAAGTTGGGGTGATATTGTGAATATAAATATACTTATAATTATTTCGTGTATTTGTATGTTATTTGTTATTGGCAAAATTTTTATTGTTCCAATTAAATGGATTTGTAAATTGGCTTTTAATTCTGTACTAGGTGGAATTCTTATTTGGATTATTAACTTAATAGGTGGAGTTTTAGGATTTCATGTGGGTTTAAATATATATACATCTATTTTAGTGCGGATTTTTAGGGATACCTGGTGCAATATTTTTGATTTTATTAAAATTAATTATATAATAATGAAATCCCACCTCTAACTTGTAGAGGTGGGATTGGATGTGATGACTTAGAAAATATCACAATTAGCCATCCAGATAAGATAAATTTCGTTGTCTGCATTGTTAGTGAAGAGAACATATACTTCCTCATCAGAACCGATGGTATCAAGAATTCTCTCTTCAATGCTGGTTGTGTATTTATAATCCCAACCAACAACATCATCGCGAGATACTACATAACCGCTGTTGGTAGCTGTGAACAAGACATAAAACCGTTCGGTTTTACTATCAAAGCTAACAACAACGTCGTAATTGTCGCGAGTTCCCACAGAATCAGTAGGAACCGTAGGAATGGTGTGCGAAATGATATAAGCCATAATAGTTCATCCTTTCAAAAATTTTATTTGAACCATATATATTATACTATAAATGGTTAGAAATTGCAAGAATTTTGCTAATAATACTACTACATATAAGCTAAAAACTAAATTTCTTTATTAAAATTTCCATTTGTATAATCATTTCCTTCGATTTT
>CAZYEI010000067.1:2253-4197 GCA_964646425.1 uncultured Eubacteriales bacterium
AAAACTAAATTTCTTTATTAAAATTTCCATTTGTATAATCATTTCCTTCGATTTTTTGACCAGTTTTTATAACATCGACAATATGATTAATTTGTTCTACATCTTCATCTAAAATATCAATTCTAACAGAATTAGTATTAATATCCTTATGCTCGATAGAAGTGATTTTGCTATTATAAATTGTTGTAACAGTATCAATACTATCAGGTATTATTCTAAATAAAAATCCAAGTCGATCTTTTAAATAAAACTTTTTATTGGTTCTACATAAATGATCACAAGAACCATAGCACTTATTTGATTTTCCTAATAAGCAATAATTAGAATTCATTAAAGGAGTTTTTCCATAAACAATCAGTTCAGAATTGTTAGGAGATGCAATTCCTTGTAAATCTAATTTATTAAGCTCAGGGGATAGTATTACAACATTATAATTTAATTCAGTTATTGTTAAATTATTAAAAACATTAAAAGTATAATTACATATAAATTCATAATCATTTTGATAATCTTTTAATAATTCTATATTACCAATATTAGATAATACAAATCCCTTTATTTGATATTTATCTAAGATATCAGATAGATTTTGAGATATCAACTTTTTATAATTTTTTCTAATAATTGTTGGCATATAAATATATGTATTAAAATTCTTGCAAATTGTTTCAACAGTATTTGCAAAACCTTTTAAAATAAAATATTTTAAAGGAATATATATTTTATTTACATTATGCAATGCTAAATAATCAAAATCCTCATTTAAAGTATTTAATAAAACACTAATTTTTTTATTTTGAGGAATAGGCAAAGAAGTCTTATTTGAATAATCATTTAAAGTAATAGTTGGAGTAGATCTTTTAAATGATTGTATTAATTTTTCTTCATATTGTGCGAGTGCTTGACGTCTAAGCTCATTTATATTGCTAATTCCTTGAATATATAATCCGTCATCTAAATCAATCTCAATATTTGAAAATTGAAAAGGTGTATTATTTGTTTTACAAAGTTGAGAAATTAATCTTTCCTTTGTGATAGGAGAGTTAATTGCTTCGACAGGTAATAAGTTAGAAACTATATTTACACCAAGTTCAGTATTATCATTTACTTCAATTGAAATTGGTAATCCTTTTTTTACAGTCATTTTACAATTTAAATTGATTTTTCTATTTTCGTTTTCAATAGTTTGAAGAGCAGAAGTAGTCAAAGCTTTATCTGCAACTTTATAGATTTTATCTCCAACAGAAATGTTTCCTTTCATTCTACCAACTTTTATTTTTTGCCCTTTATGAGCTTCTGGAATATTTTTGTCATTAGACATCAATTCAGAAATTGTATAAATTGATGTTTCATGCTTTTTGTTTTCGATACTTATTTTATCGCCTACACATACTTTATCTGCAGTTGAAAAAGTGATATGTCCTTTGTTTGCATTGAAATTTGAAATAGTTCCAAGAAATATTCCCATATTATTAGATTTTGATTTATATACTAAATCTCGATTTTCGTTTTTCTCTAAATGTCCACTTGAAAATCCACCACGATTAAAAACCTGTAATAAATCTTTTTTATCTTGTTCATCAACATTTGTAAAATTACCATTAAGAGCTAAATCTAAATATTTACGATATATTCTTGTAACTGTTGCAACATATTCAGGAGTTTTCATTCTGCCTTCTATTTTTAAACAAGAAACTCCAGCTTTTACTAGTTGAGGTAAATAATCTAAACCACATAAGTCACGAGGACTTAAAAGATATCCTTTATCAATAGTTTTGTCATCTTCTAGTAATTCATAAGGAAGTCGGCAAGGTTGAGCACATTTACCACGATTTCCAGAACGTCCACCAATCATACTTGAAAGTAAGCATTGACCAGAATATGAAATACATAAAGCACCATGTACAAAAACTTCAACTTCAATATTAGAATTTTTACAAATAT
>CAZYEI010000068.1:0-3808 GCA_964646425.1 uncultured Eubacteriales bacterium
AGTAGCAAATCCAGAAAACACAATTCGTTCAATCAAATCAAAAATGGGTGAAAATGCTCATGTTGATGCTGGTGGAAAATCTTACACACCACCTGAAATTTCGGCTATGATACTTTCAAAACTTAAAGCAGATGCTGAAAAATATCTTGGCGAAACTGTAACAGAAGCCGTTATCACAGTTCCTGCATATTTCAATGACTCTCAACGTCAAGCAACAAAAGATGCAGGCGCTATTGCTGGACTTGAAGTAGTTAGAATTATCAATGAGCCTACTGCAAGTGCTTTAGCTTATGGTATGGATAAAGAAAAAAATGAAAAAATTGTTGTTTATGATTTAGGTGGAGGTACATTTGATGTTTCTTTACTAGAAATTGGCGATGGTACTTTTGAAGTTATTTCTACAAGTGGAGATAATCATTTAGGTGGAGATGACTGGGATGAAGTATTAATGAATTGGATTGCTAATGAAATTAAAGTAAATCATGGCGTAGATGTTAAAAATGATAAAATGGCTATGCAACGTTTACGTGATGCTGCAGAAAAAGCTAAAATCGAGTTATCTGCAAGTGTTAGTACGGTTATTAATTTACCATTCTTAGCAATGACTTCAAACGGACCTTTAAACTTCGAAACAACAATTACTAGAGCAAAATTCCAAGATTTAACTCGTAATTTAATGCAAAGAACTGAAGTTCCTGTAAATAAGGCATTAAGTGATGCTGGTTTGACTGCAAATAATATCAATGAAGTATTATTAGTTGGTGGTTCTACAAGAATGCCTGCAGTTCTAGATGTTGTTAAAAAATTATTTAATGGAAAAGAACCAAATCGTTCTATCAATCCTGATGAAGCAGTAGCAATTGGTGCTGCTATTCAAGGTGCAATCTTAGCTGGAGATGTTAAAGATGTTCTATTACTTGATGTTACTCCTTTAACTTTAGGTATTGAAACATTAGGTGGCGTTATGACACCATTGATTGAAAGAAATACAACAATTCCAACAACTAAGTCACAAGTATTCTCTACTGCCGCTGATAATCAACCTGCTGTTGATATTATGGTATATCAAGGTGAAAGACCTATGGCACGTGATAATAAATTGTTAGGTAATTTCCAATTAAGCGGTATTAAACCAGCAAGAAGAGGACAACCTCGTATTGAAGTTACATTTAATATTGATGCTAATGGTATTGTTAATGTAAAAGCTAAGGATTTAGATTCAAATCAAGAACAATCTATTACAATTCAAGGTTCAAGTGGTTTAAGTAAAGAAGATATTGACCGTATGGTAAAAGAGGCAGAAGCAAATAAAGAAGCTGATGAAAAAAGAAGAGAAGAAGCTGAATTGAAAAACAAGGCTGAACAATTTATTTCACAAATTGATGTTGCTATTGCAGAACAAGGCGATAAAATTGATGCAAAACAAAAAGAAGAATCAATTAAATTGCGTGATGAATTAAAAACTGCACTTGACAATAATGATATGGAAACATTAAAAACAAAAATTGATCAACTTGAACAAGCTGCAAGTATGATGAATCAATATGCACAACAACAAAATGCTAATACTAATAGCAATAATACAAATTCAAATGATGATGTTGTTGATGCTGACTATACTGAAAAACACTAATTATAAATTAAAGGGAAGATTTAAATCTTCCCTTAGGTATTATTAAGAAAGGCGGAGTGATTTATGGCTGCAAATAAAAGAGATTTATATGAAGTCCTTGAAATTAGCAAAAATGCTACACAAGAAGAAATCAAAGCGGCACACCGTAGATTAGCAAAAAAATATCATCCAGATATAAATAAGGCTCAAGATGCCGAAGAAAAATTTAAAGAAGTCCAAGAAGCGTATGAAATTTTATCAGATCCGGATAAAAAAGCCAGATATGATCAATTTGGTTTTGCTGGTATCGATCCACAACAAGGAGGAGGCTTTGGCGGTGGTGCTGGAGGCTTTAACGGTTTTGGTGGCTTTGAAGACTTGGGAGATATTTTTTCTTCATTCTTTGGCGGAGGTTCACGACGCTCTACTAGATCTAATAATGGTCCAAGCAAAGGCCGTGATCGATTGAAAAATATTTCAATTGATTTTATGGATGCTGTAAATGGAAAAACATTAAACTTAAATTTAAATTATTTTGAAGTATGCAATCATTGTCATGGAAGTGGGGCAAAATCTCCAAATGATGTTGAAACTTGTTCAAGATGTCATGGAACAGGTAGGGTTGTAACAACACAACAAAGTATTTTTGGTACTGTTCAACAGGAAACTGTTTGTCCAAATTGTGGTGGCAGTGGCAAAATTATTAAAAATAAATGTGAAAAGTGTAATGGCGAAGGCTATAATGCTGTGAAGAATACGATAGAAGTAAAAATTCCAGCTGGCATAAGTGATGGACAACAATTAAGAGTTAGTGGCAAAGGTGATCGTGGACTAAATGGTGGTCCTTGTGGAGATTTATATTTAGAAGTAAGTGTTTCATCACACCCATTCTTTAAACGAGACGGAAATGATATTCATGTTACTGTACCAATTAGTGCGATTGATGCTACACTTGGAAAAGTGGTTGACGTGCCAACAGTTTATGGTGATGTTTCTTTAACAATTCCTGAAGGAACACAACCTAATCAAACATTACGTATGAGAGGAAAAGGAATTAAAGATATTAGAACAGGCGTTCCAGGTGATCAATATGTTCATATTGAAATTAAAATTCCAACAAAACTTTCAAAGGATGAAAAAGAACTTTATCAAAAATTAGGAAATATTCAAGGAAAAACAAGTGAAAGTTTCTTTGATAAAATAAAAAAACAATTCAAAAAATAAGTGTTAGAAACCTAACACTTTTAAAAACAAATAAATTTTAGCACTCAAAACATTAGAGTGCTAAAGAAAGGAGAAAAAATTATGTCAATAGATGATATGACTCAAGTAGTCCAAGAAAATTTAGTTAAATCAATTGAATTAGCTAAAAACAATGATAATCCCGAAGTAAAAATTATTCATATAATTAATGTTTTATTAAATAATTCAAATAATACTTTTGTTTATGTTTTAAATAAATTAAATATAAATATTAATAATCTTAAATTATTTATAGAAAGTGAAGTGAATAAGTTACCTAAATCATCAAATGTTGAACAAGGAAGATTAAGCTATGACTTTAATTTATTATTAAATGATGCAGAGATAATATCTAAAGAAATGAAAGATAGCTATCTTAGTTTGGAACATATAATTTTAGCATTATTTAAAAGTAAAGATAGCACTGTTAAATTAATGATTGAAAAATTTAATTTGAATAAAAATGATGTTGCTAAAATAATTAAAGAATTGAGGGGTGATAAAATGGTTGATAATCAAAATCCAGAAGCTAAATATCAAGTTTTAGAAAAATATGGTAGAGATTTAGTTGAAGCAGTTAAAAAAGGAAAAATTGATCCAATTATTGGAAGAGATGATGAAATAAGAAGGGTTATTCAAATATTATCGAGAAAAACAAAAAATAATCCTATTTTAATTGGGGAACCAGGTGTAGGCAAAACTGCAATTGCAGAGGGACTTGCTTGGAGAATTTATCGTCAAGATGTTCCATTTTCTTTGAAAGATAAGACTGTTTATGAACTTGACATGGGTTCTCTAATTGCTGGTGCTAAATATCGTGGTGAATTTGAAGAAAGATTAAAAGCAGTATTAGAAGAAATTCAAAAAAGCGAAGGAAGTCTCTTTTAAACGAGGTAATTAATTAGAATTAATCTACCTTACCAATAAAATTGTAATAAATTTCAATTTCTTGTG
>CAZYEI010000069.1:0-3588 GCA_964646425.1 uncultured Eubacteriales bacterium
GCTACTATTGATGATAAATTAAAAAAAATAGTACAAATTCTAATGAAGAAAGGACATAAGTTTGTCATTGCTACAGGACGTCCTTATAGAAGTAGTATATTTGTTTATAAGGCATTAGGGTTAGACACACCACTTATTAATTATAATGGTTGCTTAATAACTCATCCATTAAATAAAGATTATAAAGTTATAAATGAAACAATGGATTATTATGACTTGTTAAATATATATAATGAATGTAATGAACTTATTGATAATATTTTTTGTGAGGTTGATGATCACATTTTTCTAAAAAAAGAAGAAGAAAAAATTATTCCGTTGCTTCATTATAATGAACTAGCTACTTTAACTATTGGTGATTTGAATGATACTTTAAAAAGTAATGTTAATGGTTGCTTATTAACGGCAAATACCGCTAATGCTCTATACATTCAAAAATTTGTTGAAGACAATTATTCTGATAGAATGGGAGCACGAATTTGGTCTTGGGGAGGATATGATAATATTGTAGAAATATATCCAACTAAAGAAAATAAAGGTTCATCATTGAAAAGAGTAGCTAATGAATTAGGCTTTAAACCAGAAAATATTATAGCTATTGGTGATTCGCATAATGATATCGAAATGATTTCATACGCTGGAATTGGTGTTGCAATGAATAATGCTCAAGATTGTCTTAAAAAAATAGCAAATAAAATAACCGATAAAACTTGTAAAGAAGTTGGAGTTTATTATTTTTTGTGTGATTTCTTTAATCTAAATCCTTTGAATTTGGAGGAAAAATAATTATGAAAAAAATATTAGTATTATTGGCAGATGGTTTTGAAGAAATAGAGGCAATAGTACCAATTGATGTATTAAAACGTGCAGGATTTAATGTTGTATTATGTGGGATTAATGAAAAAAAAGCAGTAGGTGCTCACAATGTAAATATAACTTGTGATATAACATTAGATAGTGTTGATTGTAACTATGATTGTATTATTTTACCTGGAGGAATGCCAGGCACTAATAATTTAAGTAATTGCAAATGCGTTTGTGAATTGATAAAAAAACAAGCAACTGATAATAAATTGGTTTGTGCGATTTGTGCAGCACCAAGTATTCTAGAAAAGTTAGGGTTATTAAAAAATAGAAAAGCAACATCTTATCCTAATTTTTTAAATGATAATGAAACTATTAAAATAAACGAAAAAGTAGTTATTGATGGAAATATTATTACTTCACAAGGTGCAGGAACAGCATTTGATTTTGCTTATGCAATTGTTGAAAAAATGGGACTTGATTCTCAAAAATTAAAAAAAACTATGATGTTTGAGGAGAAAAAAAGATGAAATTAAGAATAAGAGAAGATATAAAAGAAGCAATAGAAAAGGGAAAACCAGTAGTAGCTTTAGAATCAACAATTATATCTCATGGTATGCCCTATCCTAAAAATGTTGAAACTGCCTTAAAAGTTGAAAAAGAGATTAGAGATAATGGAGTATTACCTGCTACAATTGGAATTATTGATGGCGAATGTGTGGTGGGGTTATCACCAGAAGAAATTGAATTATTTGGTTCACGAAAAGGTGTTTTAAAAGTTAGTCGTAGAGATTTACCTATTGTTATTGCCAAAAAAGAATGGGGAGCTACTACTGTTGCAACAACGATGATTTTAGCTTCTCTTGCTGGGATTAAAGTGTTTGTTACAGGAGGAATTGGCGGCGTTCATCGTGGTTACAATGAAACAATGGATGTTTCAGCTGATCTTCAAGAACTTGGCAATACTAATGTAGCAGTTGTTTGTGCTGGAATCAAAGCCATTTTAGATTTGCCTAGAACACTTGAATATTTAGAAACAATGGGTGTCCCGGTACTTGGATATAAAACAGAATATTTGCCTGCTTTTTATAGTAAATCAAGTGGCATAAAACTTGATGCAAAAGTTGAAAGTCCTGATGAAATTGCTCGAATTATGAAAGAAAAATGGGATATGAATTTACGTGGCGGAATACTAATCACTAATCCGATACCTGATGAATATTCTATGGACAATGATTTAATTGAAAATGAAATAATGAAAGCCATTAAAGCAATGGAAGAAAAAGAAATTAAAGGAAAGGATTGTACACCATTTTTGCTATCATATATTAAAGAATCAACAAATGGTGAAAGCTTGGAAGCAAATATAGAATTAGTGTTAAATAATGCTAGACTAGGTTCTAAGATTGCTAAATCATATTCTAAACTCTAATTTTTAACTATTGATTATTAGTAAATCAAATGTTAAAATCATCTATAGTTTTAAGGAGAAGTATCTATGAAAAAAGTCTTAATTTTATTATCTATATTATTTGTATGTTCATGCAATAAAGTGAATAGCAGTACGAGTAATTACTTAAGTTTTTCATCTTCAAGTGATGTTTTGTCTTCTGATAAAAGCATAATTAGTTCTTCAAATTCAAACACAACTTCATCAATTATTATTTCAAAATCAGAAAGTACAATTACATCATCAAATACAAACTCGGAATCATCATCAACTATTTCACAATCAACAAGTAGTAATAATAATCAAAATAATGGTCCATCTAGTATTTTAACAGGAAATTTTGGTGGGTTACATTAAAACTAATTGAGAGGTATGAATAATATCTCTTTTTTTGTTTCTTAAATATTTCCATTTATTTTTGCTAAAATAAGAAACATTTCTTTGAAAAATAAAAACAAAAAAGAAACAAGAAAAACGATTTCTTTTTATGTTGACAACGCTTTCAATTGATTTTATAATTAAAATGATTCTTTTTAGTTCATATTATTGAACAAAATTAATAGGAGGTAATCAAAATGAAAAAAGAATATAATAAACCTATTATTGAAGTAAAAGAATTCAATGTTTCAGAAAATATTACTGCATTAACTGTTTCTTCAAATGCATTAGATTGGGTTAATGGTACTGGTAGTGGCTCTGATAGCGTTGAGTGGGAGTAATTAAGGAGGAAAACTAAAATGAAAAAAATAACAAAAATTTTAAGTGGCTCTTTATTAGTTGCTTTAATGACAGTAGGTTTAGTCAACAAGGCTGATGTTAAACACGACGAAAATCACCTTGAAGTGCATGATGTTTTAGCAGAAGATATTACTAAAGACAATACAGGAAAAGTTGTTAGAAAAGCAAATGGTGAAGCTCCTGAAGCAAATCTTGTAATGTCAAATGTTAAAGCACAAGTTTCAGAAAATATTGATGGAAAAAGAAGCATTCGTTTTGTAGTTGGTATTGATAGTTATAATTATGAAAATGCCACTTTCTCTATTGATGTTAATGATTTAGAAGGTAATCTATATCATACTTATGGTAGCAATAATATAACTACAGTATATGAAAAAATTGTTGCTGCTGGTCAAACATTAACTGCTGAAGAAGCATTCGGTACAGGATATAATTATTTGATGGCATTTACAATCAATAATGTTCCAGAAGCATATTGGGGATATACATTTAATGTTACTTCTCAACTTGATGCTGGAAATGAAAATGTTAAGAGTGTAACTGGTACTAAAGTAATTAATGACATTGTTGCAGCAGATGAAGTTGCTAAGCCTGAA
>CAZYEI010000070.1:0-3477 GCA_964646425.1 uncultured Eubacteriales bacterium
ATGGTGGAGCTGCGGGGATTTGAACCCCGGTCCAAACCAAGCCTCATATGATTTTCTACATGTTTATCCAGTTATTATATTTAGTAGCATCAATGTCAACTAGCAAACACTAATCCCACGAGATTGTAGATATTTTCGTCCCTATTTTACAATCATTATTTAGGCTTATCCTATCTTGATTTATCCCAATTACCAAGCCGATAGATAAACTTGGGTTGAGAGGTCACTTCCTAACTATAAGGAATTAAGCAGCGAATGCAAATGAACCGTAATTATTTGTTTTGTTATTTATTTTTTGTTTGGTTATATGGTAACCACTCCACATGCTTATCACACCTAGCTATAGCCTGTCGAAACCTGAACAACCCCATATTTTAAGTGTTGTGATATTATTCACAAAATCATTATATCACATATTTTAAAAAATATAACACAAAACATACTATGCTTATCTTTTATTTCATTGCACTCTTTGCTTCCTTTAACATTGAGTTTTTCTTTTCAACCTCACGTTTATCATAATTCTTTTTTCCTTTAGCAAGTGCAAATTCTACTTTTGCTCTTCCATTTTTTAAATATACTTTTGTAGGAACCAAAGTATATCCTTTTTCTTTCGTTAATCCAATTAACTTTAATATTTCTCTTTTATTTAACAAAAGTTTTCTTGTTCGTAAAGGCTCGTGATTAAAAATATTTCCTAATTCATACTTAGCAACATTCATATTGATAATATACGCCTCTGCATTACGGATAATAACATAACTATCTTTGATATTACAGCTTCCTTTTCTTATGGATTTTATTTCTGTGCCCTTCAACACTAAACCAGCCTCATATCTATCTTCCAAAAAATAATCATAGGAGGCTTTTCTATTATCGCATACTATTTTAATATGGTCGTTTTGATTCATAGTAACTCCTCCTTTCTTAATATATTATATATTAATAAATTAAAGTTTAATAGTTAATTTTTATTTTTTCTTTTTGCAATATTTTTATCCGATAAGATAAACTCAATCTTACCTGTGTGTTTGCTAGCACTTATAGCCATAACTTTAAATATATCTCCAAGTTTAATAATTTTCTTACTACCTTTGCAATATGCCACCATTCTAGAACTATCAAATATATAATGTTCTTTTAGCGATGAAAATCTTAACAAACCTTCAATGGTATTATCCAATTCTATAAATACACCTATATCAATAATTCCAGATACCTTACCAGAAACCTCTTCAAAAAGATGATAAGACATATATTCTGCTTTTTTAATATCTTCAACATCTCTTTCTAATTTCATTGCTCTTCTTTCATAATCAGAACATGATTTTGCAAGAGAACTAATACGATATTCTAAATCATCTAAATCAATCATACTATAATCATTTAAATATAATTTTAATAAACGATGTACTAATAAATCTGGATATCTTCTTATCGGAGAAGTGAAATGCGTATAGCAACTACTTCCTAAGCTAAAATGGCCAATATTATTTTCACTATATTTTGCTTTTGATAAACTTCTAAGCATCAATTTTGCAATAACATCATGTTGTGGAGTTCCATAACTTTTATCCAATATGCTTTGTAATTGCCTTGAATGAACACCATTTTTGACATTTAGCCCATATCCTAATGGCTTTAACAATAATGCAAAATCTTGTAATTTTTGAAGATTTGGTTCATCATGGACACGATAAATAAATGGTAAATTCATAAAATATATATGTGATGCTACAGTTTCATTTGCAACAATCATAAAATCTTCAATCATCATTTCTGAATCCCCACGAAATCTTTTAACGATATCTATTGGTTTGCCTTCTTCATTACAAACTATTTCAGCTTCTTGCTTATCTAAATCCATTGCACCTCTAGATTCTCTTTCTTTTCTAATAATTTTAGAAAGAATCAATGCATTATAAAGCATATTATTTAAATCATTATCTTCAAATTTATGTTGATGTGCATATAATTTATTAACATTACTATAAGTTAAACGATATGAAGATCTAATTATTGATGGACTTATTTCATAATCAATTACTCTACCATCATAATCAATTTTCATAATGCAAGACATTGTATAACGATCAACGTTAGGATTTAAAGAACAAATCCCATTTGATAATTCAAACGGAAGCATAGGAATTACTCGATCTGTTAAATAAATAGATGTCCCTCTTGTTACAGCATCTCTATCAATTGGATTTCCAGTTTGTACATAATGACTTACATCTGCAATATGTACTCCTAGAGTAAAAGTTCCATCATCGTTTTTGGATACTTCAATAGCATCATCAAAATCTCTAGCATTATCACCATCAATAGTAACAATTAGATGTTTTCTTAAATCTAACCTTCCTTTTAAATCAGGCTTAGATATTTCTTGCTCAATATTTTCTTTTACATAATTATTATTATCTTTTGAAAATTCAATTGGAACTTGATGTTCTAATGCAACTGCTAGTATATCTTGACCAGGTAAATGAATATTACCATAATTTTCTATTATTTCTCCTTCTAATTTCTCTCCAAAATTTGTAATCTTAACTTTTACAAGATCATCTTGAAAACAAGGAACAATAGCATTGTTAATAATAATTTTGCCCTCAATTTCATCATTTCTAGGACATACAAATGATTTTCTTCCCAATTGAAAAACACCAACTATTTCTTCATTAGCACGTTCAAGAATTTTTTCAATTACTCCACTATCAATGGAATCAAGCCACAGTTCTACTTTATCATTAATCATTGCTGTTCTAGAATCTTCAACGCTAACATATATATCATTTTCTAGTTCCTCAACACTGATAAACATAAAATTTTTTTTAACTTTAATTACATTACCAACATAAGTCTTAAAATTAGGATTTACAAATAATTCTTTTAATTTATTAGCATACAAAATTCCCGCTTGGCAATAATCATCTAATATCTTTTCGACTAAATTAATACTTTTCGGTCCTAATCCTTTAAATTTTTTTAAATTAATCGGTTCATTCTTTTTTGTATTTTTTATAATATCAAATAATTGTTCACGTATTGACATAATTAACACCTCCTCTATCTACGATTAAAAAAAGGAGACATTGATGTCTCCTAAATCTTTTATATCTCACTAAAAAATTCCACAAGCAATTGTAAGAATGAAGAACGCAATACCTAAGCCCATAGTAAGTCGAGATAAAATCTTCTCCGCTCCTCTTTCTTTTGTATTTGTGAAAACACGTGTATTACCACCCATAATTGCACCACTAGCACCAGATGATTTTCCACCTTGAAGTAAAACCAAAAGAATCAAAAGTCCACAATCTATTAATAATAATATTTCCCAAACGCCCATATTTAATACTTCCTTTCATTAATTTTAGATAATTTGATAATAAAAAATATATGAATATATTTCTTAAATATATTACCAAAACAAATTAAATAAATCAAGTATAACTTAAATTATTGTTATTAATGTCT
>CAZYEI010000071.1:0-3224 GCA_964646425.1 uncultured Eubacteriales bacterium
TTTGTAACCCCATTAGTTTTTACATCTAATTATTCTTGTTGACCCCATAAAACCCATCAGATTTTACAGAACCATTTTAATCTAATTCTTTATAATTCTTTCTAGCAAATAAAACACCGATTGTATTAGGACCACAATGAGTTGAAACAGTTGCACCTGCTCTAGTTATTAATACTTCTTTAAAAAGCCCAGAAGCTTCTACAATTGATTTTACGGCATTAATAGTTTCATAACGGCATCCTGAATGAGTAATAAATACTCTTGTATCATCAACATCTACATTTTCCAAACGATTACGAGCATATTTTAATACTACTTTGTCAAAAGAACCACGATACTTTTTGCCAACACTCATTTCTCCGTTTGCCACCTCAATACAAGGTTTTAAATGCAATATTGTAGCTGCAAAAGCAGTTAAACCACCACAACGACCACCTTTATGTAAATAATCCAATTTATCTATAACAAAGCTTGCATCAACTTTATGGCGATAATCATTAATTTGTTTGACAATTTCAGATGGCTCTAATCCTTGAGCTACTAAATCACAAGCCTTTAAAATAACTAAACCAGTTCCTGTAGATAAATTCATTCCATCAACACTATATATGTTCTTTAGTTCTTCAGTTGCATATAAAGAATTTTGGAATGTACAAGAAAACCTAGAACTAATTGAAAAATGAATAATTGTTTCTGCTTCTTCTTTTAGTTTTTTAAAAAAAGCTAAATATTCTCCTGCAGAAATTGCACTTGTTTTAGGAAGAACACCATCTCTTGCAACTCGTTCATAAATCATATCGGGTTGTAAGTCCACACCATCATGAAAAGTTTCTAATCCAAAATTTACAACCATAGGAACAACTCGTATATCATATTTTTCAATAAGTTCTTTAGATAAATCACACGAACTATCACAAGAAATAATAATTTTTTTCATTTTCATACGCCTCACAATATTTAATTATAATTAATTTCTTCTTATTTTAAAAGTATTAATAATAAACTTTATTAAATAAATTTAATAATTTTTCCTTATAAAAATCGTTTGTTTCATCTTTATATGCTTGATAATCGTTGAATATTTTTTCACCAAACATACTTTTGATTTCATCAGGATAATAACTAAATGTATTATCTACATTATCCACATCAATTTTGTATCCTGTAGTGTTTCCATTTGTTACAGGAATTAATACATCATTAAAATAAACAACAACATCATTCAATATTCCATTCTCATAATATTGAATCGTAGGTACAACACCAGTACTATAGCCAAAAACTTCATCACTAGACTTCGATAAATGATATTTTGCAGTAAAGTTTTCCCAAACCTCTGGATTACTAGCTTTTTGACTTCTCCAATAATCAACTTCTAACGCATATAGTGGTTGATCTAAATCTTTGGTATTGTACAAATATTCATTTAAAAACATTTTGTTCATCATTTGACAATCACCACATGATTTCCAACCAAAATAAACTATAAATGACTCTTTATCACCTATCATTTTATCTAAAGAAGTATCTGAAATATATAATAAGTTATTAACAACTATAAATTTATTTAAGTAATCTTCCAAATCAGAAACTACTGTAAACATTTTTGTTTCTGCTGTTACCGGATCGCTTGTATCAAGCAAATTACCCTCCTTAAAGATTTGCAATGTCGGAGTATAATTAAAAAATAATCTAGAATTATTTTGAGGAATATCCGAAGTTTCAATTAAATAAACATTTATTTTATTATTATTAACATATTGTTCAATAATTGGAATAAAGGCTTTGCAAGCAAGACACCCTTCTTGTTTTATTAATAAAACAAATGATTCTTTTTTTATTATTTTTGCTTCAACTTCTTCATATTTTAATTGAATAATACTAGCATTTTCTTCTCTAACGGGCATAATTCTTGTATCTGTTTTAAAAGTTAGACTCGAATCATTAGAAGAAATATTTTCATTACAACTAGAACCACATAATATCAATGCAATAAGTGAGATAAATACTAAATTTTTCTTAATCATATTCTCATCTCCTTTTAGCACATAATATTATAAATTAAATGGTGATTATTGTAAAGTTAATCACCATTTAATTTTTTATAGATTTATTATAACTTCATCATTATTTGACAAATTTGCACGATAGTCTTTTCCGTTATAACGAACAACAAGATGTTTATATGGAAGATGTATCAAACCATTATATGATAATTTAATTGATAATATACCTTTTCTAACTTTTATTAAATACTTTGCATATTTACCTTTTTCAAAATCAAAACTTTCACCATCATCGATATAATGCTCATAAACACAATCGCCAAAAACATCAAGAATCAATGTATCTGGTATTTTTATGTATTGAGTAAGAGGATAATTAGGAATAATCGAATTTTCTAACACATAAATAGGACAAATATCCAATGGAGCATCAGCAATAATATATTGATTTCCTTCAAATATTTCGCTTCTTTTCCAATAATTAACCCATCTTCCAGCTGGTAAATAAACTATTCTTTTTCTTTTACCTTGTTCTACAATTGGAGCAACCATTATTCTTGAGCCTAGCATAAATTGGTCATTCAATTCCCAAGTATTTCGATCATTTTCAAAATTAAATACAGCAGGTCTCATAATTGGAGCACCATTATTTTGATGTTCTACAAATAAATCATAAATATAAGGAATTAAAGCATAGCGTAATTGGACATATTTTCGATAAATATCTAAACATTGTTGATCAAAAGTCCATGGTTCTTGTCTTCTAGTACCTTTAGCAGAATGATTCCTAAATAATGGTGAAAAACAACCAAGTTGAACCCATCTAATTAATAATTCACTTGTGCAATCACTGCCAAAGCCACCAACATCAGTACCCACAAAAGGCATACCACTTAATCCTAAGTTACATTGTTGAGGAATAGCCATTTGAAGATGAGCCCAAATACTATGATTATCACCTGTCCAAGCAGTAGTGTATTTTTGTGATCCTGCATAACAGGCACGAGTAATAACAAACGGACGTTTTTCAGTATATTTTTTCAAGCCATCATATGTTGCTTTAGCCATTAGATGACCATAAACATTATGAATTTCTTTATGCAAATAATTCTTTTTATCACCTTTAAATACCACATTATCAGGTAAAGGACCATTAAAACTTGCTGGTTCATTCATATCATTCCAAATACCTTTTACACCTAAAGCTACTACTTTTTT
>CAZYEI010000072.1:0-3113 GCA_964646425.1 uncultured Eubacteriales bacterium
CCCATACGTGTCCGTATTGTCCACGTCCACCTGATTGTTTAATGTATTTTCCTTCACATTCAGCTGGCATTGTGATTGTTTCACGATATGCAACTTGTGGACGTCCTACATTCGCTTCAACGTTAAATTCTCTTCTCATACGATCTACTAAAACATCTAAGTGTAACTCACCCATTCCGCTTATTACAACTTGTCCTGTTTCAGGATCTGTTTTATATCTAAATGTTGGATCTTCTTCTGCTAATTTTTGAAGTGCAACAGACATTTTTTCTTGATCTGCTTTTGATTTTGGCTCGATTGCCTCATCAATAACTGGTAATGGGAATTCCATACCTTTCATTATTACAGGATTCTTTTCATCACATAATGTGTCTGCTGTTGTTGTTGATTTTAGTCCAACTAATGCAGCAATTTCTCCTGTGTATACTTCGCTAATTTCTTTTCTTGTATTAGCGTGCATTTGTAAAATACGTCCAACACGTTCTTTTACATTTTTTGTACTGTTTAATATGTAAGAACCACTTGTTAAGTGTCCTGAATAAACGCGGAAGAATGCTAATCTTCCTACGAATGGATCGGCAGCAATTTTAAATGCCATCGCTGTAAATGGTTCTGTATCAGATGGATGACGTAAAACATCCTTTCCTTCTTTATCTGTACATTCTATTGCAGCTATATCAGTAGGTGCTGGTAAGTAATCTATAACTGCGTTAAGAGCTAATTTTACACCAATATTAAAGTGAGCTGTTCCACATAATACTGGGAAGAAATCTACTGATAAAACACCTTTTCTGATACATTTTTTTATTTCTTCAACTGTTAGTTCTTCACCGTTTAAATATTTCTCCATAACGGCATCATCGTATTCAACGATTTGTTCTAACAGTTCCATTCTTCTTGTTTCTACTTCATCTTTTAAATCATCAGGTATCTCTATTTCTTGCATATTTTCATGTTGTTCTTTATCAAAGTGATATGCTTTTTTAGTAACTAAGTCAATTATTCCGTCAAAGTTACCTTCCATACCGATTGGCCACTGAATTGGGGCATATTTTACTCCTAATCTTTCGCCAATAGTTTTTAAACAATAACTGAAATCAGCCCCTATTTTATCCATCTTATTTGAAAAGATAATTCTTGGAACTTTATAATCAGTTGCTTGTCTCCAAACTGTTTCTGTTTGTGGTTCAACACCTGCTTGTGTATCTAGAATAGTTATAGCACCATCTAATACCTTTAACGATCTTTGAACTTCAACTGTAAAGTCCACGTGTCCTGGGGTATCGATAATGTTTAATCTATATCCATTCCAATGGGCTGTTGTTGCAGCAGAAGTGATTGTTATACCACGTTCTTTTTCTTGTTCCATCCAGTCCATTTGTGATTCACCATCGTGTGTTTCACCAATTTTGTGAGTTATTCCTGTGTGAAATAATACTCTTTCTGTAAATGTGGTCTTACCGGCATCGATATGCGCCATAATACCAATATTTCTTAATTTATTTAATGCAACGTCTCTAGCCATAATTTATTACCATCTATAATGAGCAAATGCTTTATTTGCCTCAGCCATTTTATGAGTGTCATCACGTTTTTTAACTGCGCCTCCAACACCTTTTGCAGCATCCATTATTTCGTTTGCTAAATTTTCGGCCATTCCCTTTCCGTTTCTTAGTCTTGCATAATTTACTAACCAACGTAAACCTAATTCTTGAGCACGTGATTCACTTACTTCCATTGGAACTGAGTAATTTGAACCACCAACTCTACGAGATTTGATCTCTAATGCTGGTTTTATATTTTCCATCGCTTTGTTATATACTTCCATTGGATCTTCGTTAGTAGTTTGCTTTACTATTTCGAACGCTTCATAAAGTATATTTTGAGCAACACCTTTTTTACCATCTTTCATAATTTGGTTAACTAATTTTGTTACAACCTTAGAATTATAAATAGGATCTGGTAAAACATCTCTTTTTGCCGCGCTTCTTTTACGCATAATTTATCCTCCTTTACTTTCTATTAATTTTTTGGTTTTTTTGCACCGTATTTACTACGTCCTTGTTTACGGTCTTCAACTCCATGAGTATCTAACGTTCCACGAACTACGTGATAACGAACACCGATTAAGTCTTTAACACGTCCACCTCTTACTAAAACAACACTATGTTCTTGTAAATTGTGTCCTTCTCCTGGAATATATGCATCGATTTCTTTACCATTTGATAATCTAACACGAGCATACTTTCTTAAAGCTGAGTTCGGTTTTTTTGGTGTCTTTGTTCCTACACGAGTACAAACTCCTCTTTTTTGAGGGCTTGAAGTTTCAGTTGTTTTTCTTTCAAGCGTATTATAACCAATGTTTAAAACTGGGCTCTTGCTTTTTCTAGTTTTCTTTCCACGACCTTTTTTAACAAGTTGATTAATTGTAGCCATTTTTCCTCCTTCTATGTCCACACACCCTGGTGTATCCATTTTTCTTTAAAATCAAGTTCTACCTAAGTAGAACCTGATTAAAAATGCAAATTTACTATATCATTTTCTTTTTGTATTGTCAATTATATTTATTAAAAAAATATAAAAAAGAGCAATGTACTCTTTTATAAACTACCATATAATTTATATATATAATACGTTGCAACTAAAAGACAGGATAATATTGCCGCGCTTAATAACAACATTTCTGATAATCCCCATCCATTTTTATTTAATTTCATGTAATCACCACTTAAATTATATATTATTAACTAAATATTTTCAACGATAAAAAAAAGTACATTTCTGTACCTTTTAAGCAAGTTCGATTTCTGCGCCTGCTTCTTCTAATTGTTTTTTTAGAGCTTCTGCTTCTTCTGCTGGAATATTTTCTTTAATATTTCCACCTTTATCAGCGATTCCCTTAGCTTCAACTAATCCTAAACCAGTTACTTCTTTTATAATTTTAATAACTGCAATTTTGTTTCCACCAGCACTTTTTAACACTACTGTTTTTGTTGACGGTCCTTCTTCAACTGCTGCTGCGGCTGCTGGAGCTGCTGCTACTGCTGATGGGTCAACACCAAATTCTTCTTTCATTGCGTCAACTAATTCTTTAACTTCAAGAATAGTCATTT
>CAZYEI010000073.1:0-3049 GCA_964646425.1 uncultured Eubacteriales bacterium
AAAGTGAAGGTAAAGTTTTCCGTAATCCAACTGAAGTTGAATTAGCTTACAATACTAGACAAATTCACTTACATAATCGTATTGCTATTAAAGCAGCTTCTTTAAAAAATACAACATTTAGTGAAGAACAAAATCAATGTTATTTGATTACATCAGTAGGAAAAATATTCTTTAATAAAATTTTTGATGAAGGTTTCCCATTCTTAAATGTTGTTGATTCAGCAAATTTAGAACATACTGATGATCGTTTCTTTGTAAAACCTGGAACCGATATAAAAGAATATATTAAAAATTTACCAATTAATCCACCATTTAAAAAGAAGGATTTAGGTAAAATTATTAATCAAGTATTTATTAAATTTAAAACAGTTGCAACTTCAATTATGCTTGATAAATTGAAGGACCAAGGTTTTGCTTTTGCAACACGTGCTGGTATTACTGTTTCTGTAGCAGATATTAATGTTGTAGAAGGAAAACAAGAAATCTTTAATCAAACTGATGAATTAGTTAATAAGATTTATGCGATGTATAATAAAGGTCTTTTAACAAATGAAGAAAGACATAAACATATTGTTCGTATTTGGTCCGATGTTAAAACAAAAATTGAAGATATTTTACAAGTACAACTTGATAAAGATCCTCGCAACCCATTATATATGATGGCAGATTCTGGTGCTCGTGGTAATAAATCAAACTTTACTCAATTATCAGGTATGCGTGGACTTATGAATAAACCATCAGGTGATGTTATTGAACTTCCAATTAAATCTTGTTTCCGTGAAGGTTTAACTGTATCTGAATTCTTTATTTCTACCCATGGTGCTCGTAAGGGTGGATCTGATACTGCGTTAAAGACAGCGGATTCAGGCTATTTAACAAGAAGATTAGTTGATGTTTCACAAGATGTAATCATCCGTGAAGAAGACTGTGGAACAGACCATGGTAGCGTGGTTACTGAACTTATTCAAGTTAAAAATGGTAACGTTACAGTAATTGAAACTTTAGAAGATCGTATTGCAGGACGTTATGCAATGCATGATATCGTTGATCCTAATACTGGTGAATTATTAGTAGAAGGAAATGAATACATTTCAGATACAATTGCTAAAAAGATTGTAAAAGCTGGAATTAAAGAAGTTGAAATCCGTACTTTATTTGGTTGCCAATGTAGAGATGGTGTATGTAAAAAGTGCTATGGTAAAAACTTAGCTACAGGTAGTGAAGTTGAAATTGGAGAATCTGTTGGTATTATGGCTGCTCAGTCAATCGGAGAACCAGGTACACAATTAACAATGCGTAACTTCCATACTGGAGGAGTTGCTGGTGGCGATGATATTACTCAAGGTTTACCTCGTGTTCAAGAATTATTTGAAGCTAGAAATCCAAAAGGTGAATGTATCATTTCTGAAATAACTGGAACGGTTACAGAAATTAATGAAGATAAAAATACTAATCATGTAACAGTAATTGTAGCTAATGATTTAGAAGAGAAAGAATATGCAATTCCATTCGCTGGTCATGTTAGAGTAAGTGTTGGCGAGAAAATAAATAATGGTGATCAAATTACTGAAGGTGCTATTAATCCTAAACATTTATTAGAAGTTGGCGATGCCCAAGATGTTCAAAGATATATTCTAAAAGAAATTCAAAAAGTATATAGTTCTCAAGGTATCGGTATTAGCGATAAGCATATTGAAGTTATTATCCGTCAAATGCTAAGAAAACTTTTAGTTATTGATGGTGGTGATACAAATGTTTTACCAGGAACTAAGATTGATACAGTTGAATTTATTAGAATTAATAATGAGGCGTTATCACAAGGAAAGCACCCTGCTGTAGGTCGTCCAATTCTATTAGGTATTACTAAAGCATCATTAGAAACAGAATCATTCTTATCTGCTGCATCATTCCAAGAAACTACAAAAGTATTAACTGATGCTGCAACAAAAGGAAAAATTGACCATCTACATGGCTTAAAAGAAAATGTAATTATTGGTAAGTTAATTCCTGCTGGTACTGGACTTGCTGTGTATCGTGATGTTGAAGTAAAAGCTAATTATCCAATTGAAGAGGATGAAGATATCGAAGATGAATATTTAGAAGATGATTTCAATCAAGATGAAACTTCAATTGATGAGGAAGAAATAATATAATTTAAAAAGAATAAAAACATATTGACAAAATATTGTACATAAGTTAAAATATTTAAGCGATTGGTTTTTATGACAATTACAAGTCTCTCGGATTGGGAGACTTGTTTCTAGGTAAATAAAAAAACGCCTGGAGTCGTGTGAATTTATAAAACGCAGAAAAAATTTCGAAAGGAGGAAATTTCAATGCCTACAATTAACCAATTAGTTCGTCAAGGACGTCAACAAATTTCTTGGAAATCAAAAGCTCCTGCACTAGGAAAAACATGGAACTCATTAGAAAAGAGAACTACAAATACAAATTCTCCACAAAAACGTGGTGTTTGTACTCGTGTTGGAACAATGACACCAAAGAAACCTAACTCAGCTTTACGTAAATATGCTCGTGTTCGTTTATCAAATGGATATGAAGTAACAGCATATATCGGAGGAGAAGGTCATAACTTACAAGAACACTCTGTTGTTCTAATTAGAGGTGGACGTGTTAAAGATTTACCAGGTGTTCGTTACCATATTATTCGTGGTACACTTGACTGTGCTGGTGTTGCTAAGCGTAACCAAAGCCGTTCATTATACGGTGCTAAAAAACCTAAAAAGAAATAAGAAATTTAGATAAATAATCGCTGCAGATTTTCAGCATACGAAAGGAGGAAAAATTATGCCGCGTAAAGGTTGTGTTGCAAAACGTGATGTTTTGCCAGATCCAATTTATAATTCAAAATTAGTTACTCGTTTAATTAATAAAATGATGCTAGATGGAAAAAAAGGTACTTCTCAACAAATTTTATATACAGCATTTAAGATTGTTGAACAAAAAACAGGAAAGAATCCTTTAGAAGTATTTGATCAAGCATTAAATAATATTATGCCTTCTCTAGAACTTAAAGTTCGTCGTGTTG
>CAZYEI010000074.1:0-2953 GCA_964646425.1 uncultured Eubacteriales bacterium
ATTCTATGAAAAATTGTATAATAGCCAATTTGAAGAATGTGAAGATGAAATTTAAGAAAAAAATAAAATCATGCACCCGAAAATGATTGCAAATACATCTAATAGATGTATGGAGGTCAAAAAGCATGATAGATATTGATAAAATACTACGAATTGCTGGGAACAAAGAAGTAAAAATACCTGAAGAAATTGATGAAAGAATAGAATATACTCTTAATAACCTAGAGAAACTAAAAAAAGAAAAAATGTCAAAATTAAAAAGCTGGTTTGAAAAATAATGTAAATATATTATTTCAAACTGGCTTTTTATAAATGTAATTTATTTAAAACAGTGTATATTACTAATTTTGGTTTTGGCCTATCTGCTGTATAAAAATTAAAATAATTTATTAATCTGTTTTCGTCACAATTATAATACATAGAATTTGTAGCAATTGTGATATTGCATTTGATATTACTTATTGTTTTGTTATATTTATTTGCTAAAATGGGATAAACATTTTTGTTCAAATTTTCACTATTTCCATAATTATTGTATATTAACGCTATGCTTTCCGACAAATATTTTGTACCATTGTAAGATAGGTTATAGCCTAGATATTCTAATTCTTTATTTATTTTATTCAGCAAAATGGAATTGTTCAAGTTTGAAGTTTTGTTTTTTAAAATCTCGTTAATTTTTGTAAAAATATATTGCATATTCTCATTAGGAGAAATATATTCATAGACGAAAGAATCGTTATTCTGGCTAATATTATCAGATACAATTAATACGGATTTTTTATATCTTTGGAAATATTCTTCTGATATAGTATATAGTTGATTAATAATATGATTCGTGTTAATATCTAAATTTATAATTACAACATCTATTACTCCAGTATTTAATATTCGTATTCCATCTGTAAGATTACATGAGATGGAATGTACTCTAATTTGATAACTGTTTTCAGAGATATAGTTTAGTAATTTTGTAGAATTATTAATATTGTTTGATATAATAAGTATATTTTGCATTTAAATACCTCCGTTTTAATTCTTTGACATTATATTAGATGAAATAAATATGAAGAAAAGGTGCGATATTTAAGAAAATATTAAAGTTTACATATTGAAGTTGATTAAATAAAAAAGCTAGTTAAGAGATTTATTCTAAACTAGCTTTTTGAATTGATTTAATATTTAGGACAAATTATAAAAATATAATTTATAAAACGAAACGTTGTTGTGCAGTTAAACTCTTTTCGTTTTATTCCTACAACTATTAGAGTAATGAAATATAAAGAGAAGGTGCAAGTTTAATAAAAAAATTTAAAAAATTTTAATATTTTAACTTTTTTTAACTTTTTTATTCTTTTTGTCGAAAAATGTATTATAATCTCTACACTACTTTTAGTAGAAAAAATGGTCAATAAGTTTTGTGTTTGAATATTTCGAACCTAAACTTTATTGATAAATAGGGAAGTAATTTGCTACACACACATTTTTAAGGAGGACAACATTATGAAAACAAGTCGCAAAATCCGTTTCATGTCTCTTGCACTCGCAATGGTAATGCTGATACTCAGCGTTCCTACTTTTGCCCATGCAACAGAGATCAACCCCGAGCAGGAACTGCCCGAAAATGTTGTTTCGGTTGAAGAACTGGACAACGGCAAAATCCGGACTGTTTACGAGTTCGAAGTAACCCCCGAGTCTGTGGATGATGATGGCATTGCAACATATGCAATTGATTCGTCTTTCACTATGACTGGTACCTATTATCGCGGTGCTGACAGAAAGTATAGTGGTAATTATTTGGATTATACTATGATTGTTACTTCGTCTGATGGAAGTGCTGTTGATAAGCAAGTATCTATTCAATTGTGGGACTATAACACTTCGCATAGTTTGCAAACTAATATCGTTAATGCAAATGGAGTTGCAGTATCACTATATAGTATTCCGATTGTTGCCAATAGAACATATTATTTTAAGTATTATTTGGTGAGTGGCTCGAGTTCGAATCTAAAAATTAGAATGATTATTGATTCCTGGAGTTAATGTAAAAAGCAGGTTATTTTCGAAAAAATCCCCGGTTATACTGGGGATTTTTCGAATTTAAAACTATTTTATTTGGTCAAATTTAAGTCAAGTGTTTTTGTAGAATCTAAATTAATATGCAAATATAAATTATTAATATTATCGTAAATAGTTATAGGATAGATTAAAGTAATTGTACTAGAAGATTCCAAATTCTGAGACAGCATTTTTGTTCTTTCATAAATATTATTGTTGGTGTCTTTTAGGATAATTGAATTCCTATTGTAAATTTGCAATTCATCAAACAAAGTGTTTAACTTTAATTCTATAAAAAGAGATGTATTAGTTAGAGAGGTTACAACTGGACTTTCAGTAGTAACATTATATTCACTAAAAAATCTGCTGCTAACAAATTTATCATTTACATTAATTGCAAAATTCCAATTTCCATCAATAAATTCAGTTTTATTATCTAATTTTATAGATATTTGAGATATGTCTATGTAGAGCGTAGTTGAGTTTGGTAAATTTTGAGAGGATGTTATTAGTATAGAATCCCTACGGCAGGAGTTCGATAATATTTGTTGATTATTAAACGAATATACATTGTTTGAAATAATATTACCTTCAACAGATTCGTATGACATTAAACATATAATGTTATTATTTTCATCCTTAATTGTCAAATTGCTAAAGGTTATTTCATCCAAAATTTTATCTTCACCAAAATACTTATAAACAAAAGAAATATCTAAACTTTTATCATCCATAACTAAATAATCAACTTTAACTCCAACATCATTGTAAACCACATAATCCATATCAACATTTTGAACATATCCATTGTCAACAGCTGTATCAATACCACGATTACTGTTTGTAAAAATATTTGCAATAAAATTAACAATATCTTTAGCATAAACAGTAGTAG
>CAZYEI010000075.1:0-2902 GCA_964646425.1 uncultured Eubacteriales bacterium
CTAAATATTTGTCCGCAAGTTACAGTATCCTTCAAATTAAAGTTTTTAATATTTGTAATTTCTAACATTCCAAACACCTCTAATACAATTATACCATTAAGTAATACTTTACACAAAATATAATATATTTAAAATAGAAGGATGTGTTGTATGAAAATAATTGCAAACAAAAGCTACTATAGCACTATGGAGGAATTTATAAATGAATTCTTATCAAATTCATCAATATTAGATGGTATAAGTTTAGAAGTGATACTAGCAAGAGACGGTGTCCCTCTTGCAATAACTACAACCGCTTATGAAAGTGTAGATAATGAATCAATCAAGCAATTGCAAAATACTAAGTCAACGGATATAGATAATAATAATGTTTGGATTTTAGAAAAAGTTTTAGAAAGAATCAAAAATATAAATAACAAAATTGTAATTAACTTTATACCAATACCTACTATTGCATATTCACAAGATATTGAAGCAATAAATAAATTAAATCAAGAACAAGTAATTGCACTTTTTTCAGTAATAAATAAATATCCAGATTTAAACTTTTACATATCCAGCATGAGTAGAAATATAATATATCATTTTAAAAATCAAGAAACAACAAATAAAATAGGAGTTATACTATCTCCCTATGATGAAAGTTACGTTGACGTTGATTTTTATGTTTTTCCGCCGGAAATGCTTAATTTATCAATCATAAAAGAACAATTATCAATAAAAAAAGAGCTAATGATTTCCTGTGCTGTTTGTCAAAATATTAAAACTGTATATGAGTTTTTAAATAGTTCTAAAGTCAAAAAAGAAAAAGATATATTTAATGAAATATCATTTATAAGTAATTATCCTCTTATTGCGTATAAAGTATTTAGTTAAAAAAGCCTTCATATGTTGAAGACTTTTGTTTTTTAAATGGTGATCTGTACGGGATTCGGACCCGTGAATGCCACCTTGAGAGGGTGGTGTGTTAAGCCACTTCACCAACAGACCATATTTTACTAATATACCACATAAAATTTTATGGTTGCCCCGGCTAGATTCGAACTAGCGCATGGTGCGGTCAGAGCGCACAGCCTTACCACTTGGCTACGGGGCAATAAATAAAATGTACATTAATATATTAACGCACATTCTAAATTATTTCAATCCTTTATTGTTCTTTCTTTTAATTTTTACCTCAGATTGTCTTTTATTAAAATATTCATCTATCACACCAGGCAACTCATCCCCTCTTGTTCTATAAAGAATATAATTATTAACTACGTTATATAAAAAGCTTTCATCATTACTTAAATCTTCTTCATCAAGACCAATATTCAACGCTTTTTCAAAAGTTACATCTTCATTTTCAAGAAAAGAAATATATTTTTTCATTTCGGCATTCAAACTATAATGATTACCCAAAAATTTTACAAATTTATATGAATCAAATAAAAGCTCATCAAACAAATTAGAATAAGTATCTGTATCATAAAAAGATAAATCTTGTAAGAAAAAGCATATCTCCTTTTTCACATCAGTTTCTAAGTCATTGATAGCATAAGAAGAAAGACCTTCTTCTGATTTTTCAGCATATAGGCGCATATACATATTATAAATATAATCTCCATTAAAATCAAAAGAATATTCAAACTTATCTAGAAAATACAATGGATTAATACTACTCAAATATTTATCATAGGAACTAGTCTTCTTAAATATTTCTCTTTTTTCTAAGAAAGATCTTGTTTCAAAAGAACAAACATGCATTATTATGGAATTCAAAATACTAGGATTTGCTAAAATTAAAGAATCCAATTCTTCTAAATTTTCTATGCAGTCAAACAAAGCTGGCATATTATAATTACATTTTTCATTTTTAGGTACAACATTATTATTCATTTTAAAATATTTATTATTAATATAATAAATTGGGTACATACTTGAAATTAAGCATTTATAATATTCATAATAATCCTCTCTCATAATTAAAAATAACATAGCAAAATTATTCCCTAACAATTCATTAATCTGCTTATTCTGAAGAATCTTATTAAAGGATATTATGAATGAATCCCTTATAATTTTATTTTGATTAAGGGTCCTTATATCTTTAATCATCGAAATCACCTGAGGCTTATATTATCATTAAATGTTAAAATAGTCAAACAAAAAAAGAACATTTGTTCTTTTTTATAATTAACCATTAATTTGATTCATAACTTCACTTGCAAAGTCATCTACTCTTTTTTCGATTCCTTCTCCTACTTCAAAGCGAACAAAATCAACCACTACGGAATTATTAGCTTTAGCAAATCCTAAAACATCTAAATCTGGATCTTTGATAAATGGTTGTTCAAGTAAACATACTTCTTTATAGAACTTGTTGATTCTACCATTAACCATTTTTTCAGCTATATCAGCACTTTTTCCTTCTTCAATTGCTTGTTTTTTAATTACATCTTTTTCATGAAGAATTACATTCTCTGGAACATCTTCTCTTTTTAAATATCCAGGGTTCATAGCAGCAATATGCATTGCAACATCTCTAGCAACATTTTCATTATCGCCATCTAAAACAGTGATTACATTAATCTTTCCAAGATTTTGATGATTATAAATTCCAAATACTTGGTTATCTGTTTTTTCAACAACTTTAAATCTTCTGAAACTTATTTTTTCTCCAATTTTTGCTATTAAAGCAATTAAATTACTATTAACAGTACCATCCCCCATAGAAAGTTCCATTGCCTCTTCCATATTAGATGGATTATTAGACAATATAACGTTAGCAAGGTTAGATACAAATCCAATAAACTCAGCATTTTTAGCAACAAAATCAGTTTCAGAGTTAACTTCTAATATAACTGCTTTATTACCGTCAACCAAAATTTCACTTAAACCTTCTGCTGCAATTCTTGAT
>CAZYEI010000076.1:0-2861 GCA_964646425.1 uncultured Eubacteriales bacterium
GTTGTTTATAGTGAAGATAAAACAAAATTCATATCAGGAGGAACATTTAATACAGATGTAAATGCAGATTATTTAGTTAATAATGTAACATCTGAAAAAGACTCTTCTGGAAACTATGTTGTAGGAGCAAGACATAATGTAGTAATAAATGAAGTAGCTAATGGAACTGTAAAAGCTTCTAGTGAAAGAGCTATGGAAGGAGAAACAATAACATTAACAGTTACACCAGATAAAGGATACAGATTAAGCAAATTAACAATAAATGGAGAAAATGTAGTTGACAATAAATTTTCAATGCCAGCTAAAGATGCAACTATAGTTGCAGAATTTGAAATAATTCCAACAGATGTTGATTATGTAATTCCAAGTGATAAAACAGAAAACAATAATGTTGGAACAGTTGAAACAGAAAACATTAAAGAAATATTGGAATCTTCATTAAAAGCAAATCAAGAGCTAAATAATATGGTTGAAGAAGCAAAAAAAGAAGGAAAAGATGTTAAAGTAACAGTAAATATTACAAAAATTGATGAAAAAGAAATAAAAGATGAAGACAAAGAAAAATTATTAGCAGTTGTTTCAGAAGATGGAACAGTTTGTCAATATTTTGATATATCTATTTTAGTTTCAATTGATAACGAAATTGCAGGAGCATTAACAGAATTAACAAATAAAATGAAATTCTCAATTAAACTATCAGATGATTTAGTAAAAGAAGGAAGAAAATTCTATATATTAAAATTACATGATGGAAAAGTTGAAAAAATAGAAGCTGTTTTAAATGGAACAAACTTAGAATTTGAAACAGACGAATTTTCAACATATGCACTAGCTTATGAAGATTTGAAAGAAGAAATTAAAGACACAGATGAAGATCAAATTTTAGAAAATAAAGAAAACGAAACAGAAGAAAATGAAGGTAAAGATGAAACACCAAAAACAGGAATAATTTGTATTTCAACATTTATTTGGTTAGCAATGGCAACAATTGCAGTAGTAGCACTTAAAAAGAATAAAAAAATAAGTAAACATAGCAAATAACAAACAGAGCAGAAATTTAAAATTTCTGCTCTAAACATTATAAGGTGGTTTTATGAAAAAAGGAAAACATTTTAATGGTAAATTAACAAATAAGAAAATAATAATAGCTATTAGTGCTTTAATAGTAAGTATTATTATGTTGATTGTGAAAATGAAAAATATAGGACTAAATAATTATAGTGAAGCATATAAAAGTCTTGTAAATGATAACTCACAAATTATGGAAAACGATAATTTAAAAACAGAAAGAATGCTAAAATTGGAAGAGTTGCAAAAAGAGAATTCTGATATAATTGGATGGTTACAAATTGAAAATAGTAATATAAACTATCCATTATTACAAGGAACAGATAATGATTTTTATATGACACATGATTATAGAAAAAAATATTCAAAAAATGGTTCATTGTTTCTTGACAAAGATTATGATTGGGATTTGCCAAGTACAAATTTATTAATATATGGTCACAATAATAGAGGAAGTAATAAAATGTTTTCTGCTTTAATAAATTATAAGAAAGAGGAATATTATAAAACACATCAAAAAATCAGACTAACTACAAATCAGGAAGATGCAGAATATGAAATAATATCAGTGTTTTTATCAAGAGTTTACTACAAATCTGAGAAAGACGTATTTAGATATTATTATTTTATAAATGCAGAAAATGAACAGGAATTTAGTGAATATGTTCAAAATAGTAAAAAAGCTAGTTTATATGATATAGATGTAACAGCAAAATATGGTGACCAATTATTAACATTATCTACATGTGAATTTTCACAAGAAGATGGAAGATTGGCTATTGTTGCAAAAAAGGTTCAATAACTTAAAATATAGAAATTTGAACAAATGATATTACATATAAAAAATATTAAAAATTATAATATAGTAAAAGGGGAGAAATTTTTATGGAGATATCTGTAATCAAAAAAAATGCAAAAGAAGCATTAGCAAACAAATGGGGCAAAGGAGCTTTAATGATATTTATTTATGCTATAATTATGTTTGTTGAAGGATTAATAGAAGGAATATTTGAAGATGAATCAATAATGGCTAATATAATTTCAATTTTTATGACAATAATAAATGTTCCGTTATTATTTGGAATTACATATTCGTTTATAAAATTAAAAAGAGGAGAAGAAATTACATCATATGACTTTATAAATAGTGGTTTTTCAAATTTTAAAAAAGCATGGAAAATTATACTTAGAGTTGCATTAAAATTGATTATACCTATAATATTGTTATGGGGAATTACAGCTATATTTATGGCAATGCTTACTCAATTTTCTATTAGACTTTTGGCTGATAATGTGCTAAATGAATCAGCATTTACATTATTGGTACTTGGAGGAGTTATTATTGTAATAGATTGCTGGCTTGCTGTACGTGCATTATTATATTCACTAACAACATATATAGCATTTGATAATCCAGAAATGACGGAGTTAGAGATTGTTAATGAAAGTGCTACAATGATGAATGGTAATAGATTAAAATTATTTTTACTTTTATTATCTTTTGTAGGTTGGGGAATCTTATGTATATTCACATTAGGAATAGGATACTTATGGCTAATTACATACATGGAAGTTGCAGGAGTATGTTTTTATGAAAGTTTATTAGAAAAAAACAATAATAATATAGAGGAAAATGGGCCTATAATAGAAAAATAAAAAGTTGTTTACAATCTAAAAAAAAAATGTTATAATAGAATGCGAGTAAATTAAATAGTCGCTGGTAGATTTCGAAAGGAACTACGAGAGGAAAGTCCGGGCTCCATAGAGCAAAGATGCTAGATAACGTCTAGTGA
>CAZYEI010000077.1:0-2749 GCA_964646425.1 uncultured Eubacteriales bacterium
CTCATTAATTTCAACTAATACTTTTTCAAAACTTTCCTTTTGCTGTTTATATATACCTTATCTAGTTGAAGCTACAACATAAAACATTAAATTTTTAAAAGCATAATCAATATTTTCTCTTGTTGGTTTTTCTACATTAAAAGTTCCCTTCATTAATAAATCTCCTTTCTGCCTTATATTATAGGATTTTTTCAAAAAAAGAAAGATTACTCTTTCCATTTATAATTTCTAACTTCTGGAATATCAATTCCATTTTCTCTAATATATTTATAATGTTTTTCTAACATATCTATACAATACTGTTTCAACTGTGGATAATCTTTTTTTATATATCTTAAAACATCTAAAACAATATGATATCTATCTATATGATTTTGAACTCTCATATCAAAAGGAGTTGTAATAGTTCCTTCTTCGTTATAACCTCTTACATGAAAATTTTGATTATTCCTATTATAAACAAGCTCATGAATTAAAGAAGGATACCCATGGAATACAAACAAAACAGGTTTTTCCTTAGTAAATAATCTATCAAACTTATCATCAGTAAGCCCATGCGGATGTTTAGCATTTGATTGCAATCTAAACAAATCAATAACATTAACCACTCTAAACCTTAAATCTGGCGCATACTCTTTTAATATCGAAGAAGCTGCAATAACTTCAAGAGTTGGTGTATCACCACAACAGCCAATTACAATCGAAGGATTATTCCCATCATTTGAACTAGCCCAAGTAAATGTCCCAATTCCATCTTTACAATGTATAGCAGCCTCTTCTTTGT
This sequence comes from uncultured Eubacteriales bacterium, assembly GCA_964646425.1. GTDB lineage: Bacteria > Bacillota_I > Bacilli_A > RFN20 > JAISJY01 > CAZYEI01. Next base: position 785 of record CAZYEI010000077.1, read on the forward strand.
TTAGCCATTGTAATCTAGGATGCTTAGACGCCACTACAACATTAACATAATTTTTAGTTTGTAAGCAATGATCAACACAAGATATTAAAGTATTCGCATCAATCGGTAAATACATTCTTACAATATCAGCTTTTTTAGTAACTAAATGATTTAAAAATCCCGGATCCTGATGCGTATATCCATTATGATCTTGTTGCCAAACATGACTTGTTAAAATATAGTTTAAAGAACTTATAGGTTTTCTCCACCCCAATTCTTTTGATACTTTTATCCATTTAGCGTGTTGACTAGTCATAGAATCAACAACCCTTACAAAAGCCTCATACGAATGCATTATCCCATGTCTTCCAGTAAGTAAATAACCTTCCAAAGCACCTTCACATAAATGTTCTGATAAAACACCATCTAAAACTCTTCCTTCTATATTAAGCATTTCGTCTTTACGATAGATCGGTAAATCCCAAGTTTTATTTTCACTTTCAAACACTTTACTTAATCTATTAGAAACAGCCTCATCTGGGCCAAACATTCTAAAATTTTTATTTTCTCTATTTAAAGTAAATACATCTCTTAAATATTCCCCTAACAAAATCATATCCTGTGCTTCTTTATTTCCATGTTTTTTTACTTCAACACCATAATTTTTAAAATCAGGTAACACTAAATCTTTTAATAATGTTCCACCATTAGTAACAGGATTTAACCCCATAACATGATCAATATCAGGAACTAATGCTTTTAAATCACTTCTTAATGTCCCATCACTATTAAAAAGTCTCTCAGGGTGATAACTTTTCAACCACTTTTCTAATTTTTTCAAAGAATCTTCATCCTTAACTTGAAATGGAATTTGATGTGCTTTATATGAGCCAACTATTTCTTTTGGTCCAGTTAAGCCTTTTGGCGTATCTAAAATAATCATTGGCCACCAAGGTCTTTCCTTATGATTAACAGCTCTTTTTTTGATATCTAAAATATTTAAAACAACCTCATCCATTACCTTAGCCATAGACTTATGAAGCTTCATAGGATTACTTTCTTTAACTAAATACGGTTTCCATCCCATACCTACAAAATAATCATATAACTCATCTTCACTTATTCTCGAAAGAATTGTAGGATTGTTAATTTTCCAATGATTTAAATGTAAAATAGGTAGAATTACACCATCTGTTTTAGGATTAATAAATTTATTCAACTGCCAAGAAGCCGCAAGTGGGCCAGTCTCAGCCTCACCATCACCTACAACTGTTGCAGCTATCAAAGTCGGATTATCTAAAATAGCACCATATGCATGTGCAATACTATACCCAAGTTCTCCCCCTTCATGAATAGATCCAGGATTTTCAGGAGCATGATGACTTGATATTCCCCCAGGAAAGCTAAATTGTTTAAATAACTTTTGCATTCCAACTTCATCCTGCGTTATATTTGGATATATTTTTGTATAACTTCCTTCTAAATATGAATTAGCCACAGGTCCATTGCCACCATGACCAGGCCCTGATATGTAAATCATATTTAAATTATATTTTTTAATTACCCTATTTAAATGAGTATAAACAAGATTTTGACCGGGAACAGTGCCGAAATGTCCTACAACTACCGGCTTTATATCACTTAATTTCAAAGGCCTTTTTAACAAAGGATTATCCATTAAATATAATTGTCCAACAGATAAATAATTAAGTGCATTCCAATAATCATTTAATTTTTCAATTTCTTCTTTTTTTATTCTCATATTCATCAACCCTATTCTGGCACAATTATAACAATAATTTAACTTTTTTACAATTATATATACAACAAAACTTGCAATTTATACTATTTTTTGATATTCTATTATTACACATGGCGGAATTGGTGAAGTGGTTAACACGGCAGATTGTGGCTCTGTTATGCAAGGGTTCAACTCCCTTATTTCGCCCCAGTGTAAAATATAAGAGTGTCTAGTGCACTCTTTTT
>CAZYEI010000078.1:0-2700 GCA_964646425.1 uncultured Eubacteriales bacterium
TCTTCTATTTTTTCTGGTCGTAATAAATCAACTAAAGCTGTTTGATCAGTAGTTCCAACTTGAGTTAAAACTTTAATTTCATCACCCTTGATTGCATCAGCTACTAATCTTTCAATTTCTACATTAATATCCCCAAAAGCAATAGGACCAGTTCCAATTTCTAATTTCAAAATATAATTTCTAACAGATAAATAATACTGAACAATTGAATGTTCTTCTTCGTCTAATATCCCTGCAGATACTGTATATGCATGTTTTAAATCAAGTGATAATTTTAAATATTCTTTTTTTCGTTTATCGTTTTCTAATACAAAAGATGCTCCTTCTTGGATGACCTTAAATCTTTCTTTAGCGAAAGTAGACTTAAACTTATCAATTGAAATTTTATAGAACCATTCATTTAGAATTGAAAGTTTTTCTTTTAAAATTGTTAATGCAACATCTTGTATATCTTTTAAATTAAATTCCTTATCACGTGCTGTATATGTATCTAATGCATCTTCTAATGCTTTTTCAAGCCCAATATAGTCTACAACTAAGCCTGACTCTTTTCCAGGATATACTCTATTAACTCTTGCTATTGCTTGCATTAAATTATGAGTTTTCATCTTTTTGAAAATATACATAACATCTAGATCTGGAACATCAAATCCAGTAAGCCACATATCAACCACAATTGCAATTTTAATTTTACTATTTTCTGATTTGAATTCATTAGCTGCTTTTTGTCTGTCAATTTTGCTACCAAATAAATCTCTAACTTCTTGAGAATCTTTATTGCTTTCTGTTACCACAGCAACCATCATCTCTTCATAAGATGGTCTAATTTCTAATATTTTATTATAAAGTTTAGCAGCAGCTATTCTTGTTGGCATTACAATCATTGCTTTACCATTTAAGAAATCTTTTCTTAGTTCATAATGTTCAACAATATCTTTTGCAAGCATTCCAATTAAATCATCATCTTCTAAAATAACTTTAATGTTACTCATTCTTTTCTTTGATTCTTCAATTACTGTTTCGCTTACACCTTTATTTTCAAGTTCATTATAATAATCATCAATATTTCTTAACAAGTTTTGATCTGTCCATACTTTAGCAAGCCTTCCTTCATAGAAGATTCTTACAGTTGCACCATCAATAACCGCTTGAGTCATATCGTATGTATCAATAATTTCCCCATAAATATCAGTTGTTGATTTATCTGCTGTTGTTACTGGGGTACCAGTAAAACCAATAAATGTAGCATTAGGAAGAGAATCTCTTATATATTTTTCAGTTCCATATTTTGAAATCAATTCTAATTCTTTTGTTTCTTCATTTTCTTGATAGCTGATTTTTTCATATACTCCATAATGACCACGATGAGCTTCATCAGCCATTACTATAATATTAGTTCTTTCATTAACTTGTATTTCATCTTTATCAAATTTTTGAATTGTGGAAAAGATTACTCCTCCTTGTTTAATTGTTTTAAGTTTTTCTAATAAATCTTTTCTAGAATTAACTTGCACTGGAGTACATCTTAAATATTCACTTGCACTTGAGAAAGTATTAAATAATTGTTCATCTAAATCATTTCTATCAGTTAATACAATAATTGTAGGATTTTGTAATGCTTGATTAGTAATTAAGCGATGAGCTAGCATTACCATTGAGAAACTTTTACCACTACCTTGTGTATGCCAAAGTATTCCTGCCTTACCATCACCTTTAGGTTTCATAGCAAGCTTAACTCTTTCTACTGATTTACAAACACCAAAATATTGATGATATTGTGTCATTATTTTAATATTCTTACTTTTATCTTTATTAATAAAAAAGATATTATTCTTAATTACATCAAGTAATCTTTCTGGTTTTAATAAACCATCAACTAAAACATCTAATTTAAAAGCATAATTATCTTTGAATCCTAACTCACCATTGATACTTTTCCATTCGTTATATCTATCAAATTTTGAGGTTAACACACCAACTTTAGAATTTGTACCATCACTTATAACATTAAAGGCATTATAGTTAAATAATGTTGGAATGTCATATCTATAGCCATCACTTTCAGTATTTCCTCCTAATTGGTTATATGCATCTTCCAATAATTTGTTTTCAAATCCTTCAAATGATTTTAATTCCATTATCACTAAAGGTAATCCATTAATAAATATTATAATATCTGGAATTCTTGTACTTCTATTAGCAAACTCTTTAAACTTTATTTGGTTTCCAATTTCAAACTTATTATTTTCAATATTATTAAAATCCACTAATTTAACTAATGGATTAACTTCACTTTCATAATCTTCAATTGTTAACCCATCTACTAAATATTGATGAAATATTTTGTTTCTTTCAAATAAAGATGGATGATCAATATTCTTTATAGTTCTTATAACTTCTTCTAATATTCTAGTTTTAACACCCTTATTTATAATAGCTAATTGTTGTAATAAAAGATCTTCATTAATAAAATCACTTAATTGTCTTTCAATAACCCAATTATTCATATCATCTATATACAAATATCCTCTATCTTGTAACAATTCTATTATAGTTTTTTCTACTTCACTTTCATAAAACATATTAATCACCCTGTTCCTTTTTTAAAATTATAACATATTTTGATAAATAATTCAATTTTTCAACATATTTTGATAAAAATTAATGTTACATTATTAACATTATCGGAAGTATTGATGA
>CAZYEI010000079.1:0-2158 GCA_964646425.1 uncultured Eubacteriales bacterium
AAAGGAGCTCCTGATTCTTGGGTTGCTGTTGTTAAACCAGGAAGAATTATGTTTGAAATGGCTGGAATTCCAGAAGCTGATGCAAGAGAAGCTCTTCGTTTAGCTGCTAATAAACTTCCTGTTAGATGTAAAATTGTTACAAGAACTGCAAATGCAGTAAAGGAAGGTGAATAATTATGAAAATAAAGGAAATTAAAGAACTTTCAAATGCTGAATTAGCAACAAAAGTAAAAGACCTTAAACAAGAATTATTCACTATAAACTTCCAACAAGCAACTGGCCAAAATGTCAATGCTTGTAAGAAAAAAGAAATTCGTAAAGATATTGCTCGCATCTTAACTGTTCTAAAAGAACGTGAAATGCAAGCTAGTGCTGAATAAGGGAGGACAAAGTCATGGAAAGAAATACTCGTAGAGTTTTAACTGGACGTGTTGTGTCTAACAAAGCAAGCAAGACAATAACTGTATTAGTTGAAACAAAGAAAAGACATTCTTTATATGCAAAGAGAGTCACATCATCTAAGAAATATCATGCGCATGATGAAAATGAAATAGCTGGCGTAGGCGATTTAGTAAAGATTATGGAAACTCGTCCTTTATCTGCTACTAAGCGTTTCCGTCTTGTAGAAGTTGTTGAAAAAGCAGCTGTTTAATTGAGGAGGTAACCATAGTATGATTATTAATGAAACAAATCTTGTAGTTGCTGATAACTCAGGAGCACGTAGTGTACGTGTATTCCGTTTATTAGGCGGCTCATTTAGAAAATCTTCTAACATTGGTGATATTGTAATTTGCGCTGTAAAAGATGCAATTCCAAACGCTGCTGTTAAAAAAGGTGATGTTGTTAAAGCAGTCATCGTTCGTAGCAAAAAAGGCGTTCATCGTGCTAATGGATCACATATTAAATTTGATGATAATGCATGTGTATTAATTAAAGATGATGGAACACCAAGAGGAACACGTGTTTTCGGACCTGTTGCTCGTGAATTAAGAGAAAAAGGTGAAGGATTCATGAAGATTGTTTCCTTAGCACCAGAAGTTCTATAAGGAGGATCCAATAATGAAAATTAAAAAGGGTGATACTGTTAAGGTTCTTGTTGGAGACAAGGAACTTAAAGGTAAAGAAGGAAAAGTTTTTAAGGTAGATGCAAAAAATAATAGAGTTTATGTTCAAGGATTAAACATTGTTAAAAAGCATCGTAAACCAAATCAAGCTAATCCTGATGGAGCAATCGAAGAAATGGAAGCTCCAATTCATATTTCTAATGTTGCTTTAATTGATCCTAAAGCAAAGAAACCAGTTAGAGTAGGTTTTGTTGTTGAAGGCGACAAGAAAATTCGTGTTTGCCACAAAACTGGCTCTAAACTAGACTAGTAGGAGGACATAAAAAATGGCTATCCAAAATAGAGTAAAAGTTAAATATAATGAGGAAGTTAAACCAATATTAATGAAGGAATTTAATTATTCATCAACAATGCAAATTCCTCGTTTAGAAAAGATTGTTATCAATATTGGCGTTGGTGAAGCAACAGGCAATTCTAAATTATTAGATGATGCTGTAAAAGAACTTACTCAAATTACTGGACAAAAACCAGTTGTTACAAAAGCTAAAAAGTCAATTGCAACATTCAAGCTTCGTGCTGGAACTCCAATCGGATGTAAAGTTACATTACGTGGAGAAAGAATGTATGAATTCTTTGATAAATTAGTTAATATTACTTTACCACGTACACGCGATTTCCGTGGTGTTAGTAAGAATGCATTTGATGGCAGAGGAAATTATACTTTAGGTGTTAAAGAACAATTTATTTTCCCTGAAATCAATTTTGAACAAGTTACACGTGTTCGTGGAATGGACATTGTTATTGTAACTACGGCAAATACTGATGATGAAGCAAGAAAGTTGCTTCAAGAATTAGGTTTTCCGTTTGCTAAGTAAGGAGGATAAAAGAAATGGCTAAGAAATCATTAGTTGCTAAGTATAATCGTCCAAAGAAATATGCTGTGCAAGAATACACACGTTGTGAACGTTGTGGCAGACCTCATGCTGTTATTAAAAAATTCAAGTTATGCCGTATCTGCTTCCGTGAATTGGCTTATAAAGGTCAAATTCCTGGCGTTAAAAAGTCTAGCTGGTAGACAATAGAAAAGGAGGACA
>CAZYEI010000080.1:0-2154 GCA_964646425.1 uncultured Eubacteriales bacterium
ATAAGTGATTAGCAAACCCTGGTGTAACATCCACAATATCATTTGCTTTTCCTTTACCTTTAACATCTTTAGTAAGAATTACTTTCATTTTTTTATCCCTTTCTTGCTCTGATTGAATAACTTCAATCAATTTTTTCTTTACTTCTTCCATTGTTGTTTTTTTGATTTGTGCAGCAGCATTATTGTAATGTCCACCACCACCTAGTTTTTCCATTATAACTTGAACATTAGCCTCATCTAAACTTCTTGCACTGATGCCGACTTCATCTTTACCTATTTTACCAATGCAAAATGCTGCTTTAATATTATTAACAGTAACTAAGTTATCTGCTATTTTAGCTAAGAAACTTCTTTCATATATTTCATCATTACATAATGTAATTCCATAATTTTCATATACTACTTCTAGTTTACTTAAAACTGCAGTTCTTTTAACATATTCATCATAATTTTCACGTAAGTATCTTTTAGCTTTAGCAGGTTCAGCACCATATATTTGTAATTTTGCTAATACACTAAATGTTCTATCAGATGTTCGATAAATAAAATTGTTTGTATCCACAAATATTCCCATCAACATCCATGTTGCTTCATTTGGAGAAATATCAATTACCCCATCAACATAATCAAACATTTCCACAACCAACTCAACAGTTGATGAAGCAGATGGTTGAATGTATAAAAACTTAAAATCATTAATTGCATCGGGGTTTCGACGATGATGGTCAATGATTGCAACTCTTGAAGCTTTTTTAAATACTTTTTCATTCATTAACAAATATTGATATTGACAATCAACAATTATTAATAAAGACTTTTCATTCATTTCTTTACAAGCACCATCAGATGATATAAACATTGTTTTAGAATTTAAATAACCATCATGAATAGAATCATAAATATTTGTGGTTGTAATATCTAATGCTTCTTCATCCACAATTACTTTAGCATTTAATTTTAATGCCTGTGCTAATTTAAACATTGCCAAACAAGCCCCAAAACTATCTGCATCAGCATACTTATGCCCCATTATATATATGTTATCAGAATCTTTCATTAAATCTACTAATTCTTCAGTTTTAATGCGGATATAAACAGAAGATCTTGATTCAAACGAAGCACTTTTAGCTCCATAATATGAAATATCATCATCAAGTTTAACTATCGCTTGATTACCACCTCTATTTAAAGCTAACTCTAATTGGCCATTTGCTTCATCTAATAGTTGTACTGGATCAATATCTTTTGATGCTATCCCAATACTTGCAGTAATTCTTATTTTTTCTTTTTCACCATACTCTTGAATTTTATTAATAATTGTAAAGCCATCTTTAATTAATTCATTAACTATTTGATGATTCATAATTAACAAATATCTTTCTTCAGTATATCCTTTTAAACAAATATTAAAGTCTTTAACCCAATCAGTTAATATCCCCATAATATTAGACATATGTAATGATCTTTCTTGAGCATCTAATCCTGAAAAAGCACCATCTAAGTTGTCTAAGTTTAAAACTCCTAAAGCTAAAGTTCTACTTAAATATTTGTTTTTAATATCTGTTTCATTTGTTATATCTGTTAAATATAATGTATGAGATTTTAATACATGTTCTATTTTAAAATATCTATCATATATTTTCATTTCAAAGAATTGTTGACGAGACTGAACATTTGTGGCAAAATCATTATCAATATTTTCTAATGATTTGTTAACTAAAGTTTTAATAGAGAAAATATCATTAGCATATTGATTACTCCATTCAACTCTATTGTCATCACCAAAAATAATAATTCCAATTGGTAATTTAGTAAATGAAGTTTCACCCGCATTTTTAACCTTATAAGATATGTTATTCCATAATTTCATTTTATGCTCATAAAACATCGCTTTCTTTTCAAATTGAGCAAATACAATCATTGTCAATTCATAAGCTATTGATAAACCAGAGCAAACAAATGCTATATATAAATATACTTGATTACTTATTGGTTTTTTTACAAAATTATAAGTTATTACTCCTAAAGATACTACTAAAATAAAGATTATTAATATTTGTAATCTTTTTAATTTCTTCATATTTTCACCTCCAATAGTAATAGGTAGTGTCAAAAATCAAAATAAATTACTTATTTATAAAAATACATCTACCA
>CAZYEI010000081.1:0-1866 GCA_964646425.1 uncultured Eubacteriales bacterium
AAAAATATATAAAATCAGAAAAATAATACAATGATATTAAATAAATCATTTTTTTAACAAATTTAGCAATTTTTGTAGTATAATAACTCAAACAAAAACTAGGAGGTTCTAAAATGTTAGTAAAAGAAATTGAAATTCCAATAGAAGAAAACAATTATTTTGTCAAAAAGGCAGAAGATGAATTAAACAAAATATTAAAGAGGTAAATACAAATTATAAAGATATTAAGTTTATAGGATTTACTATAAACTTAATATCTTTTTTTTTACAATATCAATAACCGTCCCATATGTATAAAAACTTCCAACAACAAAATTAACTGCATCTAAATCACCATTCATAACATCTTTTATAGCATTATATAAATCTTTCTTAAATACATTATCTCTATCAACAAATTGTCTCATACATTCGTACAATTCACCACTTGATGTATAAATTTCAGAATTATTACCTGAAGTTAAAATAAATATAGCATCTTTATCTTTAGCAATTAATTTCAATATTTTTTTATAATCTTTTCTTTTTAAAATTGAAATAATATATACTCTTTTCTTTTTTGAATAATACATCTTTACCATATCTTGCAAGTTTTTTATCGCAAGCTCATTGTGTGCACCATCATAAATAATTATAGGCTTATCATTTATTTGTTCCATTCTGGCCCTATGTATAACTGTTTTTAGTCCTATTTGAATATTTTCAAGATTAACATTATAACCCAATTCATTTAATATTTTAAATACTTCTAAACATAAACATGCATTTTGTACCTGAGCTTTTCCTTTTAAGTTTATAATTATATTTTTAAATTCCTTGTAATCAAAATACTGAAAATTATTATCAAAAATATAATTAGAAATATCTGATTTATTAACAATATGTAGAATATTATTTTTGTTTTTACATTCATTAATAAATACATTATTAACATCCGCTTCTTGATTAAATATTACTGTATTAGAATTTTCTTTTATAATCCCTGCTTTTTGATATGCTATTTCTGGCAATGTATTTCCAAGTATGTGCATATGGTCATAACCAATTGATGTAATAACACTTACGATTGGATCATTTATTATATTTGTACAATCATATATTCCTCCTAATCCTGTTTCTAATACAACAAAATCACAATTTTTTTCTTTAAAATATAAAAAAGCCATTGTAGTCTCTAATTCAAATAATGTAACAGGTACATCATTTTGTAAATTATATTTTTCTATTGATGGATTAATCTTATTTATTAATCTCTCCATTTCAATATTACTAATATTTTTATTATTTACACTTATTCTTTCATTGTATTTAATTAAATGTGGGCTTATAAATTTTCCTACAGTATACCCTTCATTTATTAATACATTTGTAATCATTTCTGTTACACTACCTTTTCCATTTGTGCCAGCAATATGAATCGTTTTTAACCCATTTTCTGGATGTTGAAATTCTTCCATCAAGAATTTCATTGCTTTTAAACTTGGGTTTTTATTTCCCTTGAAAAAGTTTGATAAATATTTTTCTGTGTCCATTCTTTGTACTCCTATTAACCTGCTTTATAAAGTCGCCTTAAATTATTTTATTCACCTATCTTTTTGTAATTAATTTTCTTCATCTTAAAAATCTTTTATTCTTTCTTTAAAATCATTAAAATCAAGTAACTTCCATGACCAATTCTCTGCAATATCTACACCTGGAAGATTTATTCTTGCACTATCATCTAATCCTAAAATATCTTGCACAGTTATTATTGCTATTTTTGCTTTACATTTTGAACAATATTGCATAATACCTATATTAACATTTATATCATAACATTCATTTCTTCTTAAAAATTCTTTTAATCTTTCTTTATATTCATCATTT
>CAZYEI010000082.1:0-1660 GCA_964646425.1 uncultured Eubacteriales bacterium
ATAAAAGTAGATTGAAAGAGAAAATAGGGCATATTGATGATGCTCAAATAATTAATAGATTAAATAATGCTTTAGGCGTAAGTTTTGGTCTAGAATAAAAATACCACGAGGTAAATCATCCCCGTGGTAACTTTTTTATTCAAATATAGATAATTTTCCATTTGTAAATGATGGTGAGTCATAATATGTAAAATCAGAATGCTTTAAAGTTACAGTAGTTGTTCCATCTTCAAATCCTAATGAATCATATTTATTCCAAATTTCATCTGCTAAGTATCCGATAAAGTGATGTCCAATTCCCGTTTTATATGAATTATTAGCATTGTTCACATATAAATTTTCTTTAACAAGTCCTTCTTTTGGGATTGATGTGTTTTTATAATATAAATCAACACCAGTTAAATAATCAACACATGCATAAGGAATTAAATCTTGTTGATCAATTATTCGGTTAATAATAGGATTTTGATTATATTTTTCAAATTGAGAGATTCTTTCATCAACACATAGTGCTGGTGAGCCTATTATTGTTACATATTCAACTTTATAATTTTGTAATATACAATCTTGAACCATTACTTGTTGAGCTATCATTCCACCTAAGCTCATTCCTGCGATAAATAGGCTAGAGCCTTCTGGAATATTTTCTAAGATTGCTTTTAAAGTATATTGTAAATATTGACTGTCTGTTTCCATGCCTGAAAGTAAATCGGCAATTAATCCATATTGTTGGCCTTCAACGAATCCAGTCCCATTAAGTGCAACCATATATACTTCTTTTCCATCTGGACCATATAATTTTTCTAGATCTGTATTATGCAAAGAAACTTTTCCAATAGAGATTGGTTTTCCTTGACTGTCAACTGAAATTGAACCATAATTAGATAATCTAGCAATATCTCTAATGTTGGTATATGTAACTTCATCAGTTTTGTCTGGATAATAATATTTTCCATTTGTCATGTCTTCAATCATTTTGTTAACATCGTCTTTTGTTATAAGACCATTAGTTAAATCTGTTGTATTAATAATAGCTGTAGTTAATTGTTTTACGAAAGTTTTTAAAATATCAGGGTTTGACCAATCAATATCTGTTGTTACATTAGAAATAACTGTTGCTAAGCGTTCAGGCTCAATATCTAATGTTTTAAAGAAATTTCCTATTAAGCGAATTTTTGAAATACCAACTAAGGTTTCTTTTAGCGCTTCTTGAGGATCTGTAAGCTTAACATTGTTTTGTTTGTTGAACAATTTGAAAATAGATTTCTTTTCAGAATGTTTTTCAATTACAGTGTTTACAACGATATTTGCTTTGCTAAGTACATTTTTTCCTTTTTTAGTTTCAGATAAATTTAATGTTGTTGCTCCAAAAGAATATGTAGTATTTAATAACATAATTAGGAGCAATGATACGACGGTAATTTTTATAAAAATTTTTGATTTCATATAAAATCCCCCTTTCAATCCTAACTTTAATTATACCATAATTTACAAAAAAAGTAAAGCTAGGCTTAGTTAGTACTGCTTTTGGTATCAAGATATGGTAAAACTTCACTTAAAATTTTACCGCCAACAGGAGCCGCAACGCCACCTCCTTGATGACCGCCTTCGCCAGTAGGATTATATAAAGTAATAAGTAAAACAATTTCTGGATTATCAG